>NZ_CP113948.1:4077500-4168457 GCF_026810365.1 Flavobacterium praedii | reverse complement strand
AAGAGTAGAGGCAGCTCCAACAGCTAATTTCGCATGTCTTGGTTGAAGCCCTTTAAAACTGCCTTCCTTTCCGTGTCCACTACCATATTCATTTCTTATCTCAGATATTCCTTGAACGACAGAGGATAAACTACCTAAAATTTGCTTAATAGAAGTCGCAGCTTTGGTTTCATTGGGAATATCGTCAGGCGTTAGTTTTAGCAATTTGGTTGTCTCCTTCATGAGTCGAGGCAAATCCCAATTTTTATCACAGCTCTCATTTCTTTCGTTAAATATGGATTTACAACAAGTTTCAATAAGCTCTTTTGCTATTCCAATTGAAACATGAGGAGCGTTTTCTATAGAAACTTCCATTAAGTTTATTTGCTGTGTTACATATTCAGCGTTTAGTATTTGTTTAAGAGTATCTCCTTTTTTCGCAATAATCTCACTACCAGAAATTTTAATTCTGCCAGTGAATAATGGTTTACCAGAAATTTTTGATTTCTCAACAATTTCAAAACTGTCGTTACTCAGATTGTCATTGAAGATTTGAAGTAGCTTATTAACTTCGGATGAATCAACCCTAATTAACGGATGAATCATTTCACATAGAAAATTCAAAAAGATGGAGTCATCGCAGTGAAGTAAGTTAAATCTACTGTCGCCAAAAATCCAATTGTCTTCCCAGTCATAAGGATTATTTACTCTATGTTGCCAAATGTCTCCCGCTGCATTTTTAAATCTGTCATCGAATGATTCCATTCGGTCTAGGTCAAACAATCTTGAAAGAAAATCAGTCTCTGTCATTCTTCCAGACCACCAAATCCCTTCAGCTTGAATGAAGTCAAATATGTTTCGTCTTGTGATATTGGAAATTCTGTTTGTCATTATTTTGTGTAGTTTTAAGATTGGCTATAAATGGATTATATGCGCTACAAACTTTCGTATATTACACAAAATTGGGTGGATTGACGAAAGTATGTTTAGTTTTTTACTCTTCAAATATATACAACTTTTATTACACTAATTTACTTTAATGATGATTCTTTTTTTTTAATTCTACTGATAAAACAATTAGAAAATTTTACATATTTTATTTTATGGTGTTAATCCAATTACATTAACCATTACTTTTTTTCAAATATAATTTCCAAAAAAAGTTATTTTGAGCAAAAATCAATTTTAAGCCTACTTCTTATGCGAAAGGAGTATTTGTCTTTTCCACCATCTAAAACCTTGTTAAAGAGCTTTAATTTAAGCTGTTCGTCATTTATGAAGTTGGAAAGCTTGTTAGCGGAGGTTAATTTGGTGTTTTTCGATGGATTCTCTTTTGGGTTTTCAAGAATTCGGATAATAAAATTTCGATTGATAAAAGCATTGGTTGGGTTGCTGGATGGAATGGCGTATTTACGAGACATGGTTGATTTTCTTTAAAAATTGTTTATTTTTAAGTTCGGCTTCTCTGTATTCGTTGAGTTTTATTTTCAATTCCTCAGACAACAAATAGCCGTCAGGAGTTCCGTTTCTGTCAATGAAAATTAAGGCTTCTTCGGTCTTGATGTTTTTGGCATTCAATCGCATTCCTGGGGGAATATCTTTTCGGGTTTCGTTGATAATGGAATTGATTTCACTTCGGATACACTTCTCGGGCATTTGGCTCAAATACAGCTCTTGCAACTCCTTTTTGTTTCGGATATAGTATAGTGTTTTTAGCATGGTCCATGGTTTTAATTCAAATTGGTTAGTTGTTGATCGATACTATTTCGGGTTTTCAAAAGGACATTTTTTTGATAGGCATTTAAAAAAGCTATCTCCCAATGGCATACAATTAAAAGTGCGGTTGCTTCAAAAACTGTCAGCCGAACAGAAATACAATTCTTGAAACTCAATTCGATTTTGTTGCGAAGTTTTAAAGACAAACGCTTTAAAATATCTATCAAAATACAACTGACATAAAAATCAAAATTGCCTTTTCCTTTGCTAATTTGCGTTTCGGCTCGTTGCTGAATAAATGCATTGATTTGTTCTCGTAGCACTTCGATTTCGTCTCGGGTACACTTTTTCAATTGGATACTGTTCATAGCTTTTTTTCGGCAATTAGGTTTCCGTTTTCATAGAACTGAATCACATTAGTGATTTTTGCAAGGGCGTGTTTCTCGAATCGCCTTAGCATACTTTCTATAATGCGTTGTGAATTCCTCTTGTTTTGATTGATTGGCGACCACCAAACCGCATTGTCTTGTTTGCTTTTGGTAAGGATTACCATTTTGATTTTGGAAGTTTCTGGTTCAAATACTGGCATAGCTATAAAGGGGTTAGGTTAAAAATCACTCAAATCATAGTGTACAAAATCAGAAGCAGCAATAACTTTTTCATTGCTTTTCAAACACTTTTTTTCAATCATTTGGGGTAGCTTTTCCAAGTAGGTCGCTGGCAGATTCTTTTCTACATAATCAAATAACTGCGGTAGCGTGATTTTGTTTTTGAAAAAGCGGTTGACTTCATTCTCGCATTTTTTAGCGTGATTAATCGTTTCTTTTCTGCGTTGCGCATTACATTCCTGTTTCTTTTTGATGGCTTCGTATTTAGCTTTTCCTTGCAAATGCTCGTTCCACTTAACTTTAGTGTATTCAAAGCCTACTTCTTTTGCCGTTTTTCGGGTCATATCAAAATAATCAAAGGGAAACAAAGGCGGAAATTCATTTTTTACAAACCATTTTCTGGCCCATTCAGCACGCCAACGCATTTGCTGAATATCATCCACAATCGAAGCTTTGTTGAAGGCTTCTCCAGTAAAAGCGATCCACTTGTATTCCATGTACAACGAAATGGCTTTTTTCCATGAACCTGCAAACGGTGTGGAATTTTTGTAAATCTTAGAAATGCTCTTGAAAAAGTCTTGGATTACCAATTGCCTAAAATCTTCTTTGAGCATCGTTCCGGAATACGCTTCTTTGAACAAATAGCGAATATCAATCGGTTTGTAGTTGTTGTATTCTTTGTTGGCCAAGTTTACCGCTAATTCCTGAGGGTGCAAGATTAAATTTTGAAGTTTATCCGACAAAGTATTCTCAATTTTAACAGTTTGCGCGCCCGCCACCTCGGTTTGATTTTGCATCTTGCTGGCTGGTGTTCTAGTAAAAAACAAATGAGAAGGCGTGACCGAAGGGAACTCCTTTTTAAAAAGAGAAATGTTTTTCACATTCTCTTTCTTTTGAGATTCATTTAAAGATGTTCTAGTACTCTCATTGTTATCAGGTAAAACTTTCTCGCTTTCAGGAGTAAAACGCTGATTTTCAGAAGTTGTTAATTTTGAGGTTTTGAGATCAAAAACGGTCAAAATTTCAGGATTGATATGCAATTCTACGGGTTTATTTTGCCCTTTGAATACATAATCGACAAACACGCCACATTCTTCCAAACGCTGTCTATGATTCCTAACCGTTTTAGTGCAAAGAGATAAACTATTCACTCCGTTACGCTTCAACTCGGTTACTAAAAACGAATTGATTTTAAATTCCTCTATGGGTCGAGTGGCTGTTACGCCCAGTTTCATGTACTGTTCATTGCGCTTCATCAATTGGGAATTATAGAGATGGAGCAAATTTTGAAAAACCAATTCTGATGCATATTTAACCGTTTGGATTTTCTTCTTGCAAACAATCATTCCGTAGTCATTGCAAAAATCATCTACACTTTGATTAAACGCTCTTGGTTTAAGCGATTGATTTTTCTTTGCAAAAAGGATGGAAAATGTTTTCTGAACCTCAGTAAGTTCATTATCCCTTAGAAATAGCCTAACCCTTTCGTTATGTTTGTCAATTAGATCATTCTCGGCATTGGTCTGAAAATTATAGCCTGCTATGTACTTACGGTAATTATCCATAGTAATGGAAAAGGCTTCCATGGTTATTGCGGGATATACCGCCATGATTCTATTTTCGAGTTGCAAAGAAGTTGCAACGGTCGTTGCAATGCTTTCAAGGGTTTTGATTTTCTGGTCTGTGTTTCCAAAACCAAAAAGATGAGAAGCTAATGAAAAAACATTGGAGTCGAGTTGTGGGTTTTTCATAATTAAAGATGTTAACCTTGTTGTATCGGGCCAATAGACCCGAATACATCAAGGAATTTTCAGCATTTGCTGGAGGTATTTTTAGGATCTACGTTTGCTCTTGAATTGAGTAGCCAATAAATTTTCGGTTACACTTTCTAAGGTCCAATTCTGTAAAGGTTTTGATTTTCTAATTTTTCGGGGTTCAGGTCTTCCCACTTCTTTATCTATACACAAGGCAAGTTCTTTCAATTCCTCGGTAGAAAGAAAGATTTTTGCATTGTTAAGTATGGATAAAACTTTGGGATTGTTCATTGCCCTTACACTTTAAATAATCGTTGACGTTTGAGTTGTAGTGCTTTTTTGGCTTTTACAGTTTTGTTCACCAATTGCATGATAGCCAATTCTACTTGTTCATTTTCACGCATTCCATTGACAAAAGTGCGGATGCTTTGTCTAGTGTAGTCTTCGCCAATAGCGTTTTTGATTTTCTTTTTTTTCAAATGCAAGGAAATTGTGGCAGAGTAATGCTTTCCTAAAGTTGTAATAATACTGGTTCTTTCTTGGTTGTTAATCATATTTCAAATTGTATTTGGTAACTAAAATCGTTTTGTAATTCTTTTAAGTCAGCATTTTCAATTTCATAATCCCAAGGCACAAAAATCGTTTTGAGCGTTGCATTATAGCGTAGTCCAGCTCTTTTCAATTTTTGATGCAATCGGTATCGTCTATTTATTTTTTGGGTTCGTATCATATTGCCATTGTACTATTTAAAGTTTAAGACGAGTAAAATTTCAATTATCTGCAACATTTTATACCATATAGCAATAAACTGCAATATATATTTACTACATTTGTGGCTACATTTTCGCTATAAAGGCGAACAAATAGCAATTTCAACTATTGCAAATATATGCAACAATTGCAATATTTTGCAATTTTTATAAAAAAATACCCCAAATTTTTAAAGACAATTTTCATGCGACTGATTATCAAAGAAGTAAGAGAAAGCAAAAAACTAACTCAAGACGAAATCGTTGAACTTTCAGGCATAAAGAAGAGAACTTATGTAGATTACGAGAACGGAAAATCAGATATTCCACTCTCAAAATTGCAAAATATAGCAAATGCTTTAAAAGTAAACTTGTTTGAATTATTTGAAGGATACAATGAAACACTGGCCGAAATGAGCCAAAATAGTTTATTGACAAAATTGCAATTTGAAAATGAAGCATTAAAAAAAGAGAATGAAGAATTAAGAAAAGACAAAGCCTTTTTCCAATCCCTATTAAAACCAAATGACCATGATAAAAGTCAAACGGCATAGCAACTTGAAAGTGATTTGGAAGAGAGAGGAACAAGAAGCATTTTAGAATTTAAAATTCTTATACCAAAAAAAACAGAAAAAATTGCAAATAAAATCAATTCAAAAATTTAGCTTACCTTTGATTCTATAAGGAAAATTTAATAACAATATTGCATACGGAAACGCATACGATTAGTGTCCATTTTAACTAAAATAGCCCTCGGGAACCCCAGTAAACACTGGGATTGATTTTTAAATTTCAAATTCATAACCCTGAGGTCACGGGTTCAACTCCCGTCTTCGCTACAAAAAACAAACCCTTAAACAGCAATTGTTTAAGGGTTTTTTATTCCCGAATAATTCCCGACTTTTTGAAGAATCAATATTACATCACACTATAAAACGGATCAAGTTTGGATCAATTTAAAAAGTTGGGGATTAAGAGTTATTCTATAGGATCATGAAATTGCTTGTTTTGTTTTCACGCAGATTTTCCAGATCTATGCAGAAAAAGGAGTGTGAAATGTACTATTTTGTGATTCCGATTTTTTCTTAGCTTAATAAAACTACATTTTAATACTTTTTAGCGTAATCATTTTACCTAATTCTTAACTCATTTATTACTTATCTTATTCAAATAAATATTGCTGAATTATAAAAAAGTCTCCTCCCTTATTGAAAACCAAATTAAAAAAAGCTGGATTCAGTTATAAAAAAAATGGAGTGATTAATGTAATAATTACTTTTTTAAAGCGGCATGCCCTTCTTTATTAAACTCAAAAAAGTATAAATTTCACTGTTTGTTTACTATTAAAAAAAATCGCAGACAATCCAAAAAAACATATTCAAAATTAAAATACACTTCAATTGCTTATCTTTGTTTTTAGTTGTTGAATTCGCAACCAACTCATTTTGAATAAAAAACAACAATAAAAATACCTTTACCGAAAAGAATAATGTTTTATTTTCTTTTCCTTAAAAAAAATCTTCCCGAAACTAGCCAAAGTGTCAACTTTAAGTTGAATCTGAATTTAGTATCGTTTGTTATAATTTATAAAAGTCAAAACCATATAACTATGAATAGTATTTTTCGGAATCTAAAAAAAATCAATACAAATTTTACTCCCACAGTGGCACTGCCAAGTATAGTATTGATTCTTTTACTATCCCTTTTTTGTGGGCTATTCTCAAATGATGCTGCAGCCGTTTTAGATTTTTCTAAGGGAATTATTTTTAAAAATCTAAGTTGGTTTTATGTACTATTGGTAACTCTTTTTGTGTTATTTCTCCTTTTTGCCGCAATAAGTAAATTTGGAAAAATAAAACTCGGAGCAGATGACTCAGAACCCGAATATTCGTCTTTTTCGTGGATAGCAATGCTTTTTGCTGCTGGAATGGGAATTGGATTAATGTATTTTGGGGTATCTGAAACCATGGCACATTTTGCAAATCCGGCAATAAGCAATTTAGATGAAAATCTTCGGGCTAAAGAAGCACAACTATACACATTTTTCCACTGGGGTATCCATGCGTGGTCTATCTATGGAGTTGTAGGCTTGTCTTTGGCTTATTTTACATACAGATACAACCTTCCTTTGGCAATTAGAAGTGGGTTTTACCCTATGCTAAAAGACAGAATAAATGGCAGATTAGGCAATATCGTTGATGTATTTGGACTTTGCAGTACTTTTTTTGGAATTACAACAACGCTTGGTTTTGGAGTGGTACAACTCTGCGCAGGATTACATAGCTTAGGAGTGATTCACAATACAACTTTTGAATACCAAGCGATAATTGTAATTTTAGTAATGAGTATTGCCGTTCTTTCTGCCCTTTCTGGTTTAGGAAAAGGAGTGAAATTAATGAGTGAAATTAATATTATACTCGCCACTTTATTGATGTTGTTTATTTTGATTTTTGGACCAACAATATACATACTAAGCACCTTCACAGAAGGTTTAGGGCATTATGTAAGCCATTTTACTTCCCTTACATTCAATACGTATGCTTACGAAAAAGAAAGTCAAGCTTGGTTTACAAACTGGACCATTTTATACTGGGCTTGGTGGATTTCTTGGGCGCCTTATGTAGGACTCTTTATTGCAAAAATTTCAAAAGGGAGAACCATTCGCGAATTTATTATTGCAGTTCTAATTATTCCGTCTCTTTTTAATTTTATATGGATGACCGTTTTTGGCAGTAGCGCAGTTTGGATTGATGAATTTGTGGCCAACGGTGCAATAAGTGATTTTGCAAAAGATCCAAATACCCTTCTATTTAATTTCTTTACTTATTTTCCTCTTAGTGGTTTCTTAAACGTTTTGGCAATTGTTATTATTTGTGTCTTTTTTATCACATCTGCCGATTCTGGAATTTACATCATGAATAGCATAGCCTCACGTGGAGAAGGAACGGCACCTAAATGGCAAAATGTTTTTTGGGGAATTTTACTCGTAATTGTTTCGCTAAGTTTACTACAATCTGGAGGACTTGTTTCTTTGCAAACCATGACTCTTATTATGGCATTGCCTTTTGGTATAATAATGCTTTTACTATGTGTTAATTTGTGGAAAGCCTTAATTGCCGACGATAAATATTCATCCACTAAATATTCGCATGCTAGCAACAATTGGAATGATTATCACTGGAAACTCCGATTAAGTAAAATACTTAGTTATTCTCAGAAAAAAGACATTAAAGCATTTTTGAGTCAAACAGTACGGGATGCATTTGAAGAAATTATCATTGAACTAAAAAAGAATGACATCGAAGCAACTGTAACTGAAGTAAAATCTCCAATACACTCGATTGAATTAGAGATAGAGTATCAAAAATTAAAGAATTTTAAATACGGTGTAAAAGCACAAGTTTTAAACGTGTCTAAAACATTAATCAGGGAAGAAAATGCGCCTCTTATTGACAATGAAACTGTTTTTATACCTATAACTTATTTTGATGACAACAGAAAAGGATATGATATTCAATACCTAAGTAAAGATGAAATTATATCTGATGTTTTAAGAGAGTATGAACGATTCTTAAATTTAGGTTCCGGCAATACTACCGATTTACTGATGAAAATTTGAGAGTAGCTAAATCATTTCCCTTTAAGTCTAATTAAAGTTTTGAAATCAATACATTGCAACATTATTATCTAACAAAAAGCATTCAAATTATTAGCTTACTAGTAAAAAATGTATTTTATTTTTTAAACTTAAAATGACGATAGAAAAAAGTTTTTTAAACTAAATCTGGTTTCAGATAACTGGTTTCTTTTGAAAACTTAATTAATTTATTCTCTATTTTTTTTAACCGTTGGGGGAAATCAAATAAAAATTTAACAACCTAAATTCTGTGTTGATTTAAAAAATTAATCTATATTTTTTTTTAATAAGCATTTTACATAAAAATACTTTTTAAGAAAATGAAATTTCTAAAAGATTTAGATCTCTAAAATTAGTGTAGCATAAGCAATCATTAGAAGTTAAAACTTTTGTTATAATACGTTTAAAAAAAATAGCTAAATCAAATATAAACAAAATGAGCCCGATACAATATCGAGCTCATTACTATTAAATTAATCAAAAAATAACTTAAATCCAGATACAAATTTTGAAATCTACCTTATCCGGTTTTTTCTTCAAAACAGAGTCTAACCCCTAATCTAGCTTAAACACTTTGAGTCAAAGCATAAGAACAGTTTCTTTCTTACTCAAAAGAAAATTCTCGACAAATTACAATTTCCTATTTTGTTGCAGGAATAATATCAATTATCACGGTACGGTTATAAAAACGCTCTTCAGGAAATTTATTTTCAAAAGGAGATACACTTTCATCCTCACCATATCCATGCACTTCAAATGTGACATCTTTTCGTCCCGTTTGAGACAATGCTTTTTCAATAATACTTTTGACTTCGTTGGCTCTATCCAAAGATAAATTTAAATTATAAGGTTCTTCCCCAATAATATCAGTATGTCCATGAATAATAACTACTCCATTTTTGGGTATTTTGGGTGTAACAACCTCTGTTAAATATTTCTCATACATTGCAATCGCTTTTGATTTATTAAATTCAAAAATGATACTGTATCTAAGCGCTTCCTCCGTTTTAGAAGGTGTCCAAAGAACCATATGTGTTGTTGTTTCTTTTACTGTAATTTGACCACTTTTTGTTTGTCCTATCAACTTTACTTTATAATCACCTTCTGCACGAGTACCCATAATATCTTTACCCGATAATTTTACTTGTTCTTGAGTATAAGGACCAAAAGTTTTCACTTGTTTGTCTGGATCTGTTATTTCTAATGACCAAGAGGAGAATGCTTCTTTTGCTCCTGTTGCATCTATAGTAACATAACTACTTGAAGGAGCTTCTTGAATAGCTACAAATTCTAATGGTCTTAATGGAGCATCTGGACCACTTTGAAATTCCATCAATAATTCTGGTGAATTACTTTCTATTGAAACTCTGCGATCTCCTTCTCGAAGCAACTCTAATTCTCTTTTACCTCCAGGCTGTTCCGAAGGAATATTTGGTTTAAACTGCCCTTTAGTAGTTATTCTAATCGGATTTATTTCAAACACAGTAACCAAGTAGTTTTTAATTGATTCTGCCATTAAAACACCCTCTTCTGGCCCTTTTTCTGAAGATCCTACTAGTGTTATATTCGTTGAAGGATTCTTTACCATTCGATTTCCTAAAATGTTAATTACATTATAATAGACAGTCATTTGACGCGCAGAACGACCCGTTGGATTTACAGATGCTGTAGCTCCAATTCGATCTTCATCAAAATCTTTCACATCTTCTTTTCTCAATAATTTGTAACGGCTTGGTATTTCATTCGATCCTAGATCATAAAAAACATAATTTCTTAACGGAAAAACTTCTCTCACGTTCCGTTCACCTGGTGAATTCATAGGTGAATTTACAGAAAATTGTACCTGAGGAGCTGCAACTTCTGGAATAATAATTTCACTTCCTTGTCCAAATTTAAGTGCTACACCTGCTCTAACTGTCGTTATATTCCAAGTTTCAACGGTACGTGGATTTTGTCCAAAATAAGGATGAAAAGAAACAAAAGGAGACAAAACAAATTGTGTTTTATGACTTTGTGAGGATAAATAAATATCATAACCCGCTCCTACTTGCATCGAAATAATAGTTTTATCAATTGCATCAAAATCATCTTTCACATCAGGAGTTGGCACTTGATTTGGGTAAGCAGGATTGATTCCGAATTTATACGTAAACGATTTATCCATATTGAAAGCTAAACGTGGTCCACCATACAAATACAAGTTTGATTTAAAAGGTGCAAAACGAATGCTTGGTTCTACTGTAATATAATTTAAATCAGTAGACAAGTCAGCGGGACAATTACAGGGACTAATTTTCTGATCAAAAGTTCCTTTTCTACTATCATAACCAGCCTGAAACATAAACCCCAATCTTGTATCAGGTTTATGAAACTCAATAAGTGGAGCCAGATAAAGTCCCACTCCATCTCCATTATGAAAAGTAACAGGAGGTGTTAGACTTGAATTGAGTTGATGCGTTGAACCACGATAAAAATTAAAGTTGGCTCCACCCGCTACACCAAAGAACCAAGAAGGTCTTGTGTACTTAATTTCTTGTGCCTGAACTGGTGACTGTATACTTAACCAGAACAAACTCAAAAGCAAAAGACTTTTTAAGGAAATAATATTGGGAGCGCATGTCATGCAGAACTCCTTTTTGAAATTAATTATAGCTTTCATTTTATGTATATTTTGTTGTTAATTTTTTAGTGCTAAAATCCCGTCCGAAAACGGGATATTCATTTACCAATCTATTGGTCTTATGGGACATTAATAGTTGTATTTACCATGGTCACAGACGAGATTAAAGATATTGCTCTTCCGTTGAGTACGGTTTGAATTGCATTTCCAGGTGTAGAAAACGTAACACCCGAATTAGCAATAATAGTTCCAACCATTGTTCCTCCACCGGCACCATTAATAGTTGCAGCACTACCTACATACCAAAACACATTTTTGGCTAATGCACCGTTTTTCATTATAATACTTTTAGCTCCAGTTGGACCTGCGATTCCGACCGTTAGACCTGCTGCGGTTTGAAAAATCCAAGTCGCATTTGGATCCCCTTGTGCGTCAAGCGTAAGATCTCCATTACTGATTTTGAAAGTACCACTTGCCGATTTGTAAACACCTGGCGCCAATGTCAATCCTCCTAATTCCCCTGCGTTTGGATCTGAACCCCCTGGTTTTGAAGCTGGTGATATACTTAAATACGCTGCATTTGCATCCAGCAATCCTTGTTGGGCTATTGCAAATGAAGTAGCAGTCCCGGGAGCTGGAGGTGCGGCAAATATATCACCAGTCACATTCCCAACATTTAGCGGTGTCTCTGTATAAACGGCAACCCCATCATGAAATCCTGTGATAAGACTTGAAGCTGCAGTTGTACCTATACTTCCATTATTGATTACGGTATTTAATCCTTGATTTGTTATACCTGCGTTACCGCCAAACGCTCCAAATATTGAGGCTGTACCAAGATCTACAACAATTACAACTGGTGGTGCTAGTATGGTGGTAAAATTCCAAACATAGTTATTGGCCAATGGGGTTCCAACTACATTTTTGGCGCCATTGGTGATTGTTGCTGTATAAATAGTACCTATGACAAGTGAATTTGTTGGATTAAATGAAGCTGTAGTCCCTGAGTAAGAAACCGTACCTGGAATTATTGTTGCTCCTTGTTTCAAAGTAAATGTGGTCGTATTAATTGTAGCAGCATCCATTATGGTACTAAAATTAGCGGTTACCGTTTGATTCAAAGCGACATCAATAGCATTATTAACTGGATCTGTTGCGGTTACTGTTGGCACAATATCGGTTGTAAAAATCCAAGTATAATCGGCTACCATAGCAGTATTCAATGAATTTTTAGCGCCATTAGTAATCGTTACGGTATAAATTGTATTCGCTAATAAAGGATTTGTTGGGACAAAAGAAACTGTTGATCCTGTATAGGTAATTGCTCCCGCCACAGCATTTGTCCCTTGATTTACTTTAAATGTTGTAGCATTTAATGTAGAAGGATTCATAACCATATTAAATGTCGCCGAAATTGTTTTATCAAATTTTACAGCAATTGCGTTATTAATAGGATCTGTTGTAATTACTACCGGTCTTAAAAGCGTTCCTGTTGAAAATGCCCAAACATATTCAGCTTGCAAAAAATTACCCATTAAGTCTTTTGCTTTTGTAGTAATCCTAGCTGTATAAGTAGTATTTTCAGATAGCGGAAGTGTTGGTGTAAAAGAGGCAGTTCTACCCGAATAAGTAACTGTTCCTGCAATAGGTGCAACACCTACAACCGTAAACGTAGTTGATGTTATCGAACTTGGATCCATTTCCTCATTGAATGTTGCTGTAATGATTTGGTCCAAAGGAACATTCAATGCATTTGACAAGGGTGTTGTCGACTCCACTATAGGACATACACCAACGACTTCTTGGAAATCATCGCTTGCACAGCCAGTTATTAATGCAACACACAGTATCGCAAAAGTGAAAAGTAAAATTTTAGCTTTCATTTTATTTTGTTTTAAGAATTAAATTATTTCATCCAACAAAGGTGGTTTCACTTTGCTTTAGAAATATTATACAATTCTCAATAAAAGTTGCATTATTTACATTATTTCGAGTTTAAAAATCAAATAATAAATTCATAACCAATAACTTAAGGACAAATCTGTTTTAGTAGCATCTTCTACTTACGTTTGATTACTATAAAAAAGGGGGTCTTATTTTTTAAATCAGTTAAATTTATTTTTAGAGAATAAGAAATAAAAAGATATTGATAAGTCATTTTTGATCATAAAAACCAGAAAAATTGGCGTTATTAATTTATAACAGCTATCCTAAAAAGCCTCAAATTAATGTACCTTCCTGCTCTAACTTGTATTATTCCTTCTGCTCTAATTACATTAAAAGCAATTACCGATCAAACTAACTACCCTTTTTGGATTAATTTATTTTTTGTTTAGAAAGGAGTCTTTGAAATTCAAATTTGAATCGGGTGAAAAATCACAAAAAGTATTTAAAGCAATCGAAAAAGGAAAATAAATTCCTGACGTATAGTTCCCCCTCAAGTAGTTTCTGCTCTTGATATCTGGACAACCCCATGAAACTATTAGTATGTGCACAAAACAATTACAATACTTATTTTTCAATGGTTTATGTTTTCGGAATGAGTTTAGGTGTATTTGGTGCCTTTGATTTTGCTGGCAAATACCCCAAGTAACAGTGTCATTTGCGAAGGTGGAGGTGGAAATAAAGATCATATTGTTCCGTATCTGGATTCCAAAAAAAATATCCAAAGCAATACAAACTTGTAAACCCAATACCAATTAATTCTTTACCAGTGTAAAAGAAAGGAATCACACTGTCTTGAAGGCAATTTTATAGATTAAAAAATTCACAACCAGATGATGAGTAAACATGAATTTTATTCCATAAAAAAAGGCAACCATTAAATCTGGTTGCCTTTTTTTTATTTTAAAATTTGTTTCAGCTCCTCTAAGCTTACTTTTTTCTGTTCTCCAGAAACCAAATCTTTCAAACTATATTGATTCCCATTCATTTCTTCCTCGCCTACGATTACCGCATACCGAATAAATCGCTTGTCGGCGTGTTGGAATTGCTTGGCTACTTTGGCATTATCAGGATACAATTCTACTTTGATTCCAACAGCACGCAATTCTTTAATCGCTATCATTGAATAGAACGCTTCTCTTTCACCATAATTAATGAACAACGCTTTGGACGTAGAAGTTACTGCTTCTGGGAACAATCCTAACTCTTCGACTACCAAATAGATTCGGTCGAGTCCAAAAGAGATTCCTACACCACTCATATTTTTTAATCCAAAAATACCGGTCAAATCATCATAACGACCACCGCCACCTATGGAACCCATGGCAACCGTTTTGGGAGCAGCGACTTCAAAAATAGCGCCTGTATAATAATTCAATCCTCGGGCTAGTGTTACATCCAAATCCAAACTAGCGGTTGACAATCCTAGATTGGTAACATTGTCACAAATAAAACGAAGCTCTTCTACTCCTTTTAATCCTTCGGCTGAGGAAGAAAGTAAAGCCGAAAGTTTCTCGATTTTCTCAGAAATGGTCCCCGTAAAATTGAATAACGGTTGCACTTTGGCAATCGCTTCTTCGGCAATTCCTTTTTCGATCATTTCTTTCTTTACACCGTCTTCGCCTATTTTGTCTAGTTTGTCAAGAGCTACCGTAAAGTCAATCAATTTATCAGATGCACCGATTACTTCGGCAATTCCGGAAAGAATTTTTCGGTTATTGATTTTAATGGTGACTCCAGCAAGGCCCAAAGCGGTAAAAACCGAATCGTACAATTGCACCAACTCTACTTCTTGCCACAACGATTTTGAGCCAACCACATCGGCATCGCATTGAAAAAATTCTCTGAAACGCCCTTTTTGAGGACGGTCGGCACGCCAAACCGGTTGGATTTGGTATCTTTTGAACGGAAATTCGATTTCGTTTTGGTGCTGTACTACGTAACGCGCAAACGGAACGGTTAAGTCATAACGCAAGGCTTTTTCGGAAATACTAGACGTCAATCGTGTGCTGTCTTTTGCCTCTAAGTGCGTTGCATTGGCTTTGGCTAAATAATCGCCCGAATTCAATATTTTGAAAATCAAACGGTCGCCTTCTTCTCCATATTTTCCCATAAGGGTTTCGGAGTTTTCAAAGGAGGGTGTTTCTATAGGTTGGAATCCAAATTTTTCGAAATTGCTTTTTATAATTTGGATAATGTATTGTCTTTTTGCCACCTCAGCAGGTGAAAAATCTCGGGTTCCTTTTGGAATGCTCGGTTTTGATGCCATTGTTTTTAGATTGCAGATTTTTAGATTGCTTCGCCAGTTCGCCCTTTGGGCTCGTGTGCCGATTTTAGATTAGATATCCAAAATCATATTTCATTATGAAAATCTAAATTGTTATATTTTAAATTTCCAATTGCAAATATCTTACTTTTAAAATAATTCCTTTTGAAAAATTTGTAATTTAATTGCATATGACTGTCTGTATTTCATATTAAGAGTCTAAATATTGAAAATAGACTTTGCGTCTCTGCGCCTTTGTGAGCTCAATTCCACGCAAAGGCGCTGAGACGCAAAGAATAGAAAAGATAGAATTTGTAAAAAAATATTCTAAATGATTTATTGCAAGAAATCATACTAGCAACTGGTTATCCTAATAATTCAAAGCTCTTCAATACCGAAATACCCTAGCCCAGATAGTAGTGAAAATCCTCCTGAGCCGGGGTTCGGCTCAGGAGATTGAAACGAATAGCTGGAATTAGCTCCTAAAAAAATATTTAGAGGAATTTCTCAAAAGGAAATTGTAACAAAAATTGTATTTTCGAGTCAAATAAAACATGATGCTAAAACTATTCAAAGAAAATATAAGAATCGCATTTGGTTCGATCCGAACTCAATTGTTGCGAACTATTTTGACGGTAATGATTATTGCCATTGGTATAACCGCTTTGGTTGGGATTCTGACCGTTGTATCGGCGCTTGAGAATACATTATCCACCGATTTTGCTTCGATGGGAGCCAATACTTTCAATATTAATCAATACGAGAATACTTCTCGAAGACGTGGCGGAGAGGAGCGAGAAATCATAAACCCTATTATTTCCTACCCAGAGGCGGTTGCTTTCAAGAATAAATACAATTATCCTTTTACGGAAACATCGCTTTCATTTACAGCGACATCTATTGCCGAAGTAAAATATGAAGCCGAAAAAACAGATCCACAAATAAGTGTTTTGGGTGTAGACGAGCATTTTTTGACCAACTCAGGACTCGAAACCAGTTCGGGTAGAAATTTTACTAATTTTGACATAAACAACAATGCTTATGCTTGTATTGTAGGCTCGGATTTTGAAAAAGGTCTTTTAAAAGATGTCAATCCTATAGGCAAAACCATTTCGATTCGGGGTGCCAAATTCAAGGTTATTGGTGTGTTAAAAGAGAAAGGTTCCACCTTTGGGAACAGTCAGGATTTAAGGGTATTGATTCCGATTCAAGTGGCACGTTCCCTATTTACGGCGCCCAACATCAACTACACAATGAGCATTATGGTTGCCAAAAAAGAGTTGTTGGATCAGGCCATCGACAATGCAAATAGCGTCATGCGTAGAATCCGAAAATTAAGCCCTGTGAAAGACAATAATTTTGCTGTGGTACGAAGTGATGATTTGATAAACAGAATCCTTGGAATCACCAAATATCTAGGTTTTGCATCATGGCTGATCGGAATTATTACTATTTTGGGCTCATCCATTGCCTTGATGAATATTATGATTGTGTCGGTAACGGAACGCACTCGAGAAATTGGGGTTCGAAAAGCCTTGGGAGCCAAAAAAACGACTATCGCTTTTCAATTTTTTATAGAAACCTTACTGATTGGACAAATAGGTGGTTTTGTTGGAATTATTTTTGGAATTTTAATTGGTTACGGAATATCGACTGCTATAGATTTTGATTTCGTAATTCCCTGGGGAGCGATGGTGGCGGCATTTATTGTTAGTTTTATCGTGGCACTTGTTTCTGGTTTGTATCCTGCTATAAAATCAGCAAAACTAGATCCAATTGAAGCTTTGCGATACGAGTAGGTTTTTAATTTTCAGCAATAAATCCGTTCAAAAACAATAATTTGGGCGTGACCACATTAAAAAAAGGGGCTAACTTAGCAATGTGCTAGTTGCCCCTTTTCTTAATGTGGTCGTGCTATACGCGCTACTTCGGTAGCTAGCTTCTATCCCTCACGCAAATCACGTATAACGAGCACTGAACACTATTGACAAAAACCCAGCATCATTCTATCATTTCCATAGATATCTTTCCTTAATTCAATGTTCTTAAAATTCATTTCTTCAAACAACTCAATCATTTCTTTTCCTAAATATTGGTTGATTTCAAAATACAATTGTCCCGAATTTGATAGGTTTTTTTGTGCCAATTCGGTTATTTTTCTATAAAAAATCAAAGCGTCATTGTCTTCTACAAAAAGAGCCAAATGCGGTTCATGGTCTAAAACATTTTTCTTAATTTCCTCTTTTTCCAAATTCCGAACGTAAGGCGGGTTCGAAACAATAATATCAAATTTTTGACCTAAATCCAGCGTTTCAAGAATATTTTGCTGAATAAATGTAACACTAACTTCATTCCGAATTGCATTTTTTTGGGCTGTTGCCAAAGCTTTTTCCGAAACATCAATCGCAAAAACCTGAGCATTTGGTAGATTTTTGGCTAACGAAATAGCAATGCATCCGCTTCCTGTTCCTATATCCAGAATTTTTAAAGTTTGACTTTTGGCTTTTGACTTTTGGCTTTCTAAAATCCAATCCACCAATTCCTCTGTCTCGGGTCTTGGAATCAAAACATTTTCATTGACCTCAAAATCCAACCCATAAAAACTCGTATTCCCTAATAAATATTGAATCGGAATTTCCAATTTTAATTGTTCCAAAATCGAGTTCCAAATCGCAATTTCACTTTCAGAAAAAACCAAATCGGGTTGCAAAGCCAAATCGATTCTTTTCCGTTTTTGTTTCTCTTCTAATATTAAATAGAAAAAACTCTCCGCTTCGCCTTCACCATAAAGATAAGTAAGCGCTTGTATAAACTGAGTTCTGTATTCTTTTATTTTCATATTCAATGATTATTTTATTCCCCCTTCGGGGGTTAGGGGGCAAAGCATCCAAACCGGGCAACTTGTATGTCCTGTGCTTCCCATTGGAGAGCAAATGTTTTCGAAACCGACTTTTTTATACAATTTTTGTGCCTCTAACATAAAAGGCATCGTTTCTAGATAACATTTTTCGAACCCAAAATCTCTCGCACTTTGCAAACATTGCTCCATCATTTGACGGCCAATTCCTTTACCGCGGGTTTCAGGCAAAAAATACATTTTTTGCAACTCACAATAAATATCGGCTTCGTTTGCTAGCGGTGCCACTCCTGCTCCACCAACAATACGCCCTTCACTTTCGACCACAAAATAAACAGATCGTGGCTTATTGTATTCTTCAAACATCAAGTCAAGATAAGGATCTTCATAAGCAGTTCCTACTTTCGGTATATTCAGTTCATCAAAAACATCACGAATCAATTGAGCAACCGCTTGATTGTCTTCTTTTTGTATTTTTCTAATAACCCAATTATTCATAAAATACTATATTATTTATTCAACGTCACAAAAATAGCCATTGTAAACGGGAAAACATCCTAAGTTTTGAAACTAATTCCTATTTCCAAAATTACTACTTTTGCACAGTGAAGATACATGAAAAATACATGAGCCGTTGCATACAACTGGCCAAAAACGGACTAGGAACTACCTACCCCAATCCTATGGTTGGAAGTGTCATTGTATATGAAGGCAAAATCATAGGCGAAGGTTGGCATAAAAAAGCAGGAGAGCCTCACGCCGAAGTCAATGCCGTAAATTCGGTCCAAGATAAATCGTTGCTTAAAAAAGCTACTATCTATGTGAGTTTGGAACCCTGTAGCCATTTTGGAAAAACACCTCCTTGCTGCGATTTGATTATACAAAACAATATCCCAAATGTGGTTATTGGAACTGTAGACCCCAACATCAAAGTAGCAGGAAACGGTATCAAAAAATTAATAGAAGCAGGCGTTCATGTCACTATTGGAATACTCGAGGACGAATGCAACGAACTCAACAAGCGCTTTTTTACATTTCATCAAAAGAAGCGACCTTACATTATTTTAAAATGGGCAGAGAGTCAAGATGGATTTATAGCTCCTCTCGAAAAAGCCGAAAAAAAACCCGTTTGGATTACCAATGAATTTTCGAGACAATTGGTTCATAAATGGCGCACCGAAGAACAAGCTATTCTAGTCGGAACACAAACCGCTATTGATGACAATCCCAAACTAAATGCTAGAGATTGGTTTGGAAGCAATCCCATTCGATTGGTATTGGACCAAAATAATCGTATTCCAGTTGAGAATGCTGTTTTTGACAATCAAATCAAAACTATAGTATTTACAAAGACAAAAAATAGGATCAACAAAGAAAACACTATCTTTGAGGTAATCGATTTTAAACAAAATATTGCGCCACAAATTATTGCTGTTTTGTTTCAACATCAAATACAATCGGTTATTATTGAAGGAGGACTTCAAACGTTACAGACCTTTATCGATGCCAATCTTTGGGATGAAGCTCGAATTTTTTATGGAAATACAACTTTTGAGAAAGGAATCAGAGCCCCATTTTTATCAAAAACAAATTCTGAAAAACACCCAATGGACACCGATGAATTTTTAATAATCAGAAACCATGATTAATGCAATAATATTTGATTTTGGAGATGTCTTTATCAACTTAGATAAACAAGCAACTATGGATGGTTTAAAAAATCTTGGCATATCCCAGTGGAATGAAGATTTAAACCAATTGAACTTACAATATGAAATTGGATCCATATCCGAAGAAGATTTTTTATTTGGAATTCAAAAACATACCGATAACGCATCTATTGAGGACATCTCAAAAGCATGGAACGCAATATTACTGGACTTTCCATTGTATCGATTAGAATTCCTTCAAATGCTTGCCAAAAAGTACCGTTTATTTCTATTGAGCAACACCGATGCCATTCATATTGAAACTTTCGAACAAAAATCGGGCACTTCATTTTATAGTGATTTTTACCAATGTTTTGAAAAAGTATATTTTTCATTCGAAATTGGCATGAGAAAACCCAATCCAGAAGTTTACACTTTCGTATTGAACCAAAACGGATTGCAAGCCAAACAAACTTTATTTATAGATGACAAAAAAGAAAACACCGATGCAGCATTAGAACTTGGCCTTCCAGTTTGGAACTTACAAGTAGGTAAAGAGGATGTAGTTGATTTGTTTGATAAAAAAATAATTTAGAAGAATACCTTTGGAAATTAAAGACACCTACAAAACTATTGCATATCCTTCCGAAGAATCTTTACTCAAGGAAAAAAGCAGCAAATTCTTCGGTTACGCCTTTCCTATTGAATCGGAGGAAGAAGTAAAACCTATTATCGAAGTTTTAAGAAAACAACATCCACACGCTGTTCATTACTGTTATGCCTATCAAATAGGAACAGAAAGCATCCAATACAGAGCCAATGATGATGGAGAACCCAGTAATACAGCAGGAACCCCAATTTACGGTCAAATACAATCCTTTGGCGTAACCAATGTCCTTGTCGTGGTGGTTCGAATTTATGGTGGCATAAAACTGGGAGTAGGCGGATTAATCTCGGCTTACAAAACTTCTGCACAACTCACTTTAGAATCTTGTAAAATCATCGAAAAAACAATTGACATTCCTTTTCAAATTTCATTTGATTATAAAAATATGAATAAAGTGATGCGAGTGATCAAAGAAAAAAAATTGGACATTGTATCTCAAGAAATGGAAATAAATGAAGAAACCAATTTACCAATAGGCAAATTTGTAATAAAAACCAGAAAAAAAAATGCCGAAATGGTATTCGACACTTTTAATTCATTGTTTGAAATTGACATAATAAAACTATAAATTCTCACTAAAAAGAGCTCCTTTTGATAATTATTCAAAAGTTTTTAGTAGTTCTAAAATGTAATCTGGAGGAGCAATCGGTTTACCTGTTTTTAAGGATACAAAAACCAACAAAAATTGAGCAGTTGTTAATAACTCCTTTGCTTCATTGTAAATTGCACAATCAAATTCAATCTTTACGGACGTCTGACTTTTGAAAACAGTATGCACCGTTAATAATTCATCATACCTAGCTGATTTTTTATAATTGATATTCATATTAACAATAGGTAATGCAATACCACTTTCTTCCATTTTTTTATATGAAATCCCTTTGTTTCTAAGCCATTCGACTCTTCCTATCTCAAAATAGGGAATGTAATTTCCGTGATAAACAACGCCCATTTGGTCTGTTTCTGAATAGCGAACACGAACTTGAATTTGATGATCTTTCATTAATTATGAATTAAAAATTTAAATTTCAAAAAGTGCCTTACAACAAAATTTTTGAAAATTATAGCCTATTTTATTTTTTTTTACAGATAATTGTTCACATATTTGTTATCCCGAAAAAAGAATAATTTTCACATTCTTTTTGCAAGAAAAAAAGCACTACAATAAAATAATTTAACTAGATATATGAACAAGACTGCACAATCAGTATGGGAAAACTGTTTGTCCTTCATAAAGGACAACATTCAAGATCAAGCTTATAAAACTTGGTTTGAACCAATTAAATCAGTTGAACTTACCGATAATGCATTATATATACAAGTACCTAGCAAATTTTTCTACGAATGGTTAGAAGAACACTATGTGAAATTATTAAAAGTTGCCCTAACCAAAGAACTTGGTAAAAATGCAAAGTTACTCTATAAAATCAAAATGGAGAACACTTATGGCAACAAACAACCATTTACAGAACAGTTGCCAAGTGCCAATAGAGCTCCTATGAAAGCGCAAGAAGTAGATGCTCCTTTCAAAAATTTAAACCCAGAATTAAAAAACCCGTTTGTAATCCCTGGAATTCGTAATTTAAAAATCGAATCTCAACTAAACCCTAATTATAGTTTTGACAATTTTTTAGAAGGAGATTCTAATAGATTGGCGCGTTCTGCAGGTATGGCTGTAGCTAATAAGCCTGGAGGAACCTCTTTCAATCCATTGTTAATTTTTGGTGGTGTTGGATTAGGAAAAACACACTTAGCACACGCTATTGGTGTTGAAATCAAAGACAAATACCCAGAGAAAACCGTTTTATATATTTCAGCCGAAATATTTACCCAACAATATATTGATTCCGTTAAGAAAAATAACAGAAATGATTTTATTCATTTCTACCAATTAATCGATGTTTTAATCATTGATGACGTTCAATTTCTTTCTGGAAAATCAGGAACACAAGATGTATTTTTCCATATTTTCAATTATTTACACCAAAACGGAAAACAAGTTATCTTGACTTCGGACAAGGCGCCTGTAGACATGCAAGACATCGAACAACGCTTATTGTCCCGTTTCAAATGGGGATTATCTGCTGAGTTACACCAACCGGATTATGAAACGAGAATTTCTATCTTAAAAAACATATTGTATCGTGATGGAGTTGAAATTCCAAACGAGATAATCGAATACGTAGCACGCAACATCAAATCAAATGTTCGGGAACTAGAAGGAGCAATTATCTCCTTGATTGCACAATCTTCTTTCAACAAAAAAGAAGTAACAATTGAACTAGCCAAAAGTGTCGTAGAAAAATTTGTTAAAAATGTAAAGAGAGAAATATCAATCGATTACATTCAAAAAATTGTATCGGATTATTTCCAATTGGACTTGGAAACCTTACAATCCAAAACAAGAAAAAGACACGTAGTACAAGCCAGACAATTGGCTATGTTTTTTGCTAAAAAATTCACCAAAGCTTCACTAGCAAATATCGGATCCCAAATAGGAGATCGAGATCACGCTACGGTACTTCACGCTTGTAAAACTGTTGACAATTTAGTGGCAACCGACAAACAATTCAAAAAATACGTCGAAGATATCAATTCAAAATTAACGCTATAAAAGCAGTATGCCTGTTAAAATTTTAATGGTTTGCCTGGGCAATATCTGCCGTTCGCCATTGGCCGAAGGCATATTAGCCTCCAAACTTCCTATTGATAAATTCCTTGTAGATTCAGCAGGAACAGGTTCTTGGCATGTTGGTCGTGCTCCAGACAATCGTTCTGTAGCCACCGCCAAAAAAAACGGCTTAAACATTTCTAATCAAAGAGGAAGACAATTCCAAAAAACAGATTTTGAAGCTTTTGACTATATTTTTGTAATGGACAATAACAATTACAATGATGTAATTCACCTCGCTCAGAATGAAATCCAAAAACATAAAGTAAAACTCATCTTGGACGCTATTTTTCCAAATGAAAACGTAGATGTTCCAGACCCTTACTATGGTTTAGCAAACGGTTTTGACATGGTTTATGAAATGCTCGATGAGGCTTGCGAAGTAATTGCCCAAAGGTTGATTACCAAACATTCAGGAGAAAACTAAAAAAGTTTTTTATAACTTTGTTTCAAACTGGAACTTTCCCCTCCAAGACCATTGACAGAAGTCAAATAAAGCAACTTATTCTTAAAAAGCGAAAACAATCCAAATGAAATCAGCACCGCTTCTTGGCAAACTATACTTAATTCCAACCACTATGGGCGATTGCGACCCTATGGATGTATTACCTCAAACCATTAAAAGATGTGTTGAATTAATTGATTATTACGTAGTTGAAAATGACAAAACAGCTCGAAAGTCTATCAAACTAACCAATCCCGACAAAAAACAATCCGAATTAAAGCTATTCGTTCTCAATAAATACACCGAAACCAAAGACCACCAAGAGTTCATCAAACCACTTTTGGAAGGCAAAAATATGGGACTTATGAGCGAAGCTGGTTGCCCTGGAGTAGCCGATCCTGGTGCTGTAATCGTAAAATTGGCCCACGACAAAGGCATTCAGGTTGTACCTCTTGTTGGCCCATCCTCTATTCTTTTGGCAATGATGGCTTCTGGTATGAACGGTCAAAGTTTTACTTTTCATGGTTATTTACCCATTGAAAAAGACGAAAAAAAAGCCAGTTTCAAAAGCCTAGAACGCATATCTTTTGAAAAAAACCAGTCTCAGATTTTCATCGAAACACCGTACCGCAATAACAAACTGCTCGAAGATTTAATTTTGACATTGCACCCCGACACCTATTTATGTATTGCTACCGATATTACTTTACCAACTGAATACATCAAAACAAAGAAAATTTCAGCCTGGAAAAAAGAAACTGTCGATTTACACAAACGCCCTACAATTTTTATCATTCATAAAATGTAAAGCAAACAAATATACCAATGTATTTTTCTTATATTTGTTTCGCTATTCAACCAAAAACAAATAAAATGAATTTTACGAAAAGAGATTTCAAAATGATAGCCTTAGGCTTTTTTACATTTTTAATCATTGATGGTATTTACAACTGGAAAGATTTCACAAAAGACTTTAAAGAAGGATGGAATTCAGTTCCTTACGCAAAAACTAAATAATACACTCTAAATCCTGTAAATAATTATTTTTACAGGATTTGTTTCTTAAACCACTTTCATTTGAGCGTGACCACATAAAAAAAAGGGGCTAACTTTTCATACCGCTCATTCAGCCCCTTTCTCTTATGCGGTCGGGTCATCCACGTTACAAGGTAACTAGCTCCTACCCCTCACGCAAAAGATCATCACGTTAAGCTTTCATCTATCCGAATTGAACAAAGATTTACGATAAAAATTATTACAAAATATCGAGAACGAGTACAACTACATTCATCGATTACCTTTTAAACAGAAAAGCGACAACAGAAATACTCTAAACGAATGGAATAAAAATTTATTTTATTATGCATGCATATTATTTTTTAAATATATTTACAATCCAAAAAAAATAAATTATGAGTTATACGGACAAAATGTTAAGAGACGATGCGTTAAAAGGCAAAGTAATTGTAGTTACAGGAGGCGGAAGTGGATTAGGAAAAGCGATGACCAAATATTTCTTAGAGTTAGGAGCACAAGTTGCTATAACCTCTCGAGATTTAGAGAAACTAAAAAGCACTGCGCAAGAATTAGAAGCCGAAACAGGAGGAACTTGCCTTCCACTTCAGTGTGATGTTCGTCATTATACAGAAGTAGAAAACATGCTACAAGAAGTGCTAAAAGCCTTTGGTAAGGTTGATGTTTTATTGAATAATGCTGCAGGAAATTTTATTTCACCAACAGAGCGCTTATCAGCAAATGCTTTTGACACTGTAATTGATATTGTTTTAAAAGGATCCAAAAACTGTACCCTTGCTTTTGGCAAACATTGGATAGATACCAAGCAAACATCAGCATCCGTTTTGAATATCGTCACCACTTATGCTTGGACAGGCTCTGCATATGTTGTTCCAAGTGCTACAGCCAAAGCAGGTGTTCTTGCCATGACAAGAAGCCTAGCTGTAGAATGGGCAAAATACGGCATTCGTACCAATGCCATTGCACCAGGGCCTTTCCCTACCAAAGGCGCATGGGATAGATTACTGCCTGGCGATCTAGCCGAAAAATTTGATATGGCCAAAAAAGTACCTTTAAAACGTGTAGGTGATCATCAAGAACTAGCCAATTTAGCGGCATATTTAGTTTCAGACTTTTCGGCCTATGTAAATGGCGAGGTAATTGTCATCGATGGAGGCGAATGGCTGAAGGGAGCGGGACAATTTAATTTACTAGAAGCCATTCCAGAAGAACTTTGGGATCAATTAGAAATGATGATTAAAGCAAAGAAAAAAGGTTAACCATTTGCGATATTCACCGATTAACATCAACAACTATTAAAAATAGCCAGAAATAACAGCAAAAAAATATATCAAAATAAAGAGAACTTTTTATAAGGTTCTCTTTTTTTTGATATAATAACTACCAAAAAAACAAATAATATATGGTATTATCAAGATAAATTGGGGACTGTGAAAACTATTTGTTTTTGTTAACAAAATAGATTTTCAAAACCCATAAATAATTGTATTTTTACCGTTCAAAATTTAGAAAATAAATGGGCAAAATCATAGCGATTGCGAATCAGAAAGGTGGAGTTGGAAAGACTACTACTTCTATTAACCTAGCGGCTTCATTAGGTGTTTTAGAAAAAAAGGTATTACTAATAGACGCTGATCCTCAAGCAAATGCAACTTCAGGATTGGGAATTGATGTTGAAACAGTTGAAATTGGAACCTATCAAATTCTCGAGCATAGCCATACTCCATTGGAGGCTATTGTAAAATGTTCTTCTCCAAATGTTGATGTAATTCCTGCACATATTGATCTTGTTGCGATAGAAATCGAATTGGTCGACAAAGAAAACAGAGAATATATGCTTAAAAAAGCATTAGAGAGCATCAAAGATCAATACGATTATATCTTGATTGATTGCGCACCATCTCTTGGACTTTTAACGTTGAATGCTTTAACAGCTGCCGATTCAGTAGTAATTCCTATTCAATGTGAATATTTTGCATTAGAAGGTTTGGGTAAATTATTAAATACCATAAAAAGTATTCAAAAAATTCACAATCCAGATTTAGACATTGAAGGATTATTATTGACAATGTTTGATTCCAGATTGCGTTTATCAAACCAAGTGGTGGAAGAAGTTCAAAAACATTTTAATGATATGGTTTTTGAAACAGTAATTCAAAGAAATGTAAAATTGAGCGAAGCTCCTAGTTTTGGGGAAAGCATTATCAACTATGATGCCACCAGCAAAGGAGCAGTAAATTATATTCATTTAGCTCAAGAAATTATAAAGAAAAATAGTAAATAGTTGTATGTCAAAAGCAATAAAAAAACAAGCCTTAGGTAGAGGTTTATCTGCATTATTAAAAGACCCTGAAAACGATATTCAATCGGTAGAAGATAAAAATGCAGATAAAGTGGTGGGGAATATTATAGAGCTTGAAATTGATGCTATAGAAATAAATCCATTTCAGCCCCGAAGTAATTTCAACGAAGATTCATTACGCGAATTAGCCACTTCTATCAAGGAATTAGGTGTTATACAACCTATTACGGTTCGTAAATTAGACTTTAATAAATACCAATTAATTTCTGGAGAGCGTCGTTTGCGTGCTTCAACTTTAATTGGACTTACTACTGTCCCAGCTTACATTCGTATTGCAAACGATAATGAGTCTCTTATAATGGCCTTAGTTGAAAATATTCAACGTCACGACTTAGACCCAATCGAGATTGCACTTTCATACCAACGATTAATTGACGAAATTCAATTGACACAAGAGCAAATGAGTGAAAGAGTGGGTAAAAAACGTTCAACCATTGCTAATTATTTAAGACTTTTAAAATTAGACCCTATCATTCAGACTGGAATTCGTGACGGTTTTATAAGCATGGGCCACGGTCGTGCCATCATTAACATTGATGATCATGATGTCCAAACGGATATTTATCAAAAAATTGTAAGTCAGAATCTTTCGGTTAGAGAAACAGAGACTTTGGTAAAAAACTACCACGAAAGTTTAAAACCAAAACCTTTAACTCCAACAAAAACATCTTCTTTTGAAATAAATGACGAAGACGTAAGTACTTTTAATAAGTATTTTGGAGCAAAAATTGATGTGAAAGTAGCTGGAAATGGCAAAGGAAAAATCACCATTCCTTTTCATTCAGAAGAAGACTTCAATAGAATAATAAAATTAATAGAAGGGTAGTGAATAAAATCATTTCCATAGGCCTATTGCTTTTTCTTTTAGGAAACGCAACCCTTTTTGCGCAAGCAAAAACGGATGCCGTACTACAAACAAAAGACACTTTAAAGGCAATAGAAATAGACCCTTTGACACCTGCAAAAGCTGCATTTTATTCCGCAATTTTACCAGGTTTAGGTCAAGCTTACAATAAAAAATACTGGAAAATTCCAATAGTATACGGTGCTATTGGAACCAGTTTATATTTTTATTCAGACAGTAAACAAAAATACCACGAATATCGTGATGCCTACAAAAGTCGATTAGCAGGAAATCCAGATTCTAATTACGACTATCTTTCAGACAAACAGTTAATCTCTGCTCAAGAGTTTTACCAACGAAATGCCTCTTTATCAGGTCTTTTTGTTATTGGATTTTACATTTTAAATATTATAGACGCCAATGTTGACGCTGCTTTAATACAATTCAATGTGAATCAAAGTTTATCATTACAACCACAAATTACTCCTGATGCTGTAACATTAAAATCAAATTTAGGACTAACTATTAATTATCGTTTTTAGATTCGAATTCTTTTCGTTTCTATTTAAAATAAAAAAAACAGATCATAAATGAAAATTGCACTTTTAGGATACGGAAAAATGGGGCAAGTAATCGAAAGAATTGCTTTAGAAAGAGGACACGAAATTGTTTTAAAAAAAGACGAATTCAACACTTATGATGGACTTTCTACTGCCGATGTTGCCATCGATTTTAGTGTTCCTTCAGCAGCAGTTAGTAATATTTCAAGTTGTTTCAATGCAAATGTCCCTGTAGTTTCAGGCACAACGGGTTGGCTAGAACATTATGATGAAATGATAGCGCTTTGCAAAGCAAAAAACGGTGGTTTTATCTCTAGTTCCAACTTTAGTCTAGGTGTCAATTTGTTTTTTGAATTTAATGAATATTTAGCCAAAATCATGTCGAAATTTGACCATTACAAAGTAAACATGGAAGAAATTCACCACGATCAAAAACTAGATGCTCCAAGCGGAACTGCCATTTCATTAGCCAAAGGAATAATCGAGAATAGTAATTATACGAATTGGACATTAGACACTCCAAAAGAGGATCAAATTCATATCGAAGCAATACGAGTAGGAACCGTTCCAGGAACTCATACTGTAACTTATAACTCTGATGTTGATTCTATCGAAATAAAACACACGGCTCTTAATAGAGAAGGTTTTGCTCTAGGCGCTGTAATTGCTGCCGAATGGCTGGCTGGAAAACATGGTATCTATACTATGAAAGATGTGTTAAATTTAAATTCTAAATAATAAACTCCAAATTCTAAACAGAAAATGGATTTCAAAATCTAATTTCAAATCTTCAAATTATGACTTTATATCTTTGGTTTGTATTTTTCTTAGCTGTTCAAGTAATTCATTTCTTAGGCACTTGGAAATTATATGAAAGTGCTGGAAGAAAACGTTGGGAAGCAGCAATTCCTGTTTACAATGCAATTGTTTTAATGAAAATAATCGGAAGACCTACATGGTGGACACTTTTACTTTTCATTCCAATTATAAATCTGATTATGTTTCCAGTTGTTTGGGTAGAAACTATACGCAGTTTTGGTAAAAAATCATTCTTAGACACACTTCTTGTTATCGGTACATTAGGTTTTTACATCTTTTATATCAATTACACACAACCTTTAAACTACGAAGCAGATAGGCATCTAAGTCCTGATCATAAAGCACAAGACACCATTAGTTCCTTATTATTTGCAGTGATTGTGGCTACCATTGTTCATACGTACTTAATTCAACCTTATACTATTCCAACTTCTTCTTTAGAGAAATCATTACTAGTAGGAGATTTTCTATTTGTAAGTAAAATGAATTATGGTGCGAGAGTTCCCATGACTACAGTAGCAATGCCAATGGTTCATGACACAATACCATTAACCAAACAAAAGTCATATTTAAATTGGCCTCAATTGCCTTATTTCAGACTCCCAGGCATACAAACCATCAATCGTACAGATATAGTTGTTTTTAATTGGCCTGCAGATACTGTTTTTAAATTTAGAGACCGATCTGGACTTAGAGTCGATAAGCCTATTGACAAAAAATCTAATTATGTGAAGCGTTGTGTAGGAATTCCAGGCGATAGTTTGTCTATAAAAGATGGATTAGTCTATATCAATGGAAAAGAATTGTATTTAGGCGATCGCGCAAAACCACAATTCTCATATAATGTAGCCATAGATGGAAAAACGCCTATTGATTTTGAATACCTTTTAAAAGATATGGATGTAACTGATGGTGCTGGTTTTATTAATGAATCAAGAGACACACTTTTTATAAGCGCATTAACAGCCGCAGGCGCTGACAGATTAAAGAATGTACCTGGAATAAAATCTGTAAACAGGATTATATCCAAAAATATTGAAGATGGAATTTTCCCACATATTAACAAATGGAACCGCGATAATTTTGGCCCAATCTACATACCTCAAAAAGGAAAAAAAGTTGCCTTAAATTTAGAAACTTTACCTTTTTACAAAACTATCATTACTGATTATGAGAAAAAAGATTTAAAAGTAAATGGCAATGAAATCAGAATCGACGGCAAAGTCGCAACAACTTACACTTTTGACCAAAATTATTATTGGATGATGGGAGACAACCGTCATAACTCTGAAGATAGTCGTTATTGGGGATTTGTACCAGAAAATCATATTGTTGGAAAACCAATATTTATTTGGATGAGTTGGGATACTAATGGTAAAGGTTTAAACAAAATTCGCTGGGACAGAGTATTTACAACAGTGAATGGTGAAGGACAACCACAATCGTATTTTAAATACTTCTTAATTGCACTAGCCGCCTTTTTTGTAGGCGAATATTTTTGGAAGAAAAGAAAAGCGAAAAAAGAATTATAAAAAATTTTCTGGATAACAATTAAGAATTTAAAAGTCATACTGTCAATAAAATGGCTTTATGACTTTTTTATTTATACCTTTAGAATATGAAAACGTTACTTCATCCGTCCTATTTCCCATCCATAAGTCATTTTGTTGCTATAGCACAATCTGACACTGTTACGTTTGAAATAGAGGATAATTTTCAGAAACAAACCAATCGCAACAGAACCTATATTTACAGCCCAAATGGGATTCAGTTATTAAACATCCCAATAAAACATTCGAATTTAGCACATCAGAAAACAAAAGAAATTAAAATAGAATCGGAGTTTGATTGGCAAAAACAGCATTTCAAATCATTAGAAGCTGCTTACAGAAGCTCCCCATTCTTTGAATATTTTGAAGATGATTTAATGCCTATTTTTCAAAAAAAATATAATTTTTTAATGGATCTTAATCTCGAAGCTTTTGATATTGTATGCAAATGTCTACGTATGAAATTAGAGTTTGATACCACAACAGAATATTTTCATGAAATAGACAAATCAGAAATAAATGATTTTCGCTATTTGGTAAACGGTAAAAAAGATCCTTCCGTATTTGAAAAATACACACAGGTTTTCGATGATAAATTCGGCTTTTTGAATAATCTAAGTGTTCTTGACTTATTATTTAATGAAGGAAGATATGCAATGGACTATTTAAAAAATCAAGTACTTATTCGATAAATCAGGATTAAAAAACTTTGAAAAACTTTAAAAAAATAAGATTTATACACTATTGAATCTTATTTTTTTAAAGTTTTTTTTATTTTTAATGACTGTAAAAAAAAAATCTATTTCATAGAAAGTTTTGCCATAATAGGAAAATGATCTGAATTTTGAAAATCTGGAAAGCTTTCAAATTTTTTAACATCCATAGTTTCATCGGCAAAAATATAATCAATTCGAGCTGGGTAGTACTTAAATTTATAAGTAGCACCAAATCCTTCTCCTGCTTCTTCAAAACTATCTTTCAATTTTCCTTTTATATTTCGATACACATAGGAAAAAGCGCTGTTATTCATATCACCACAGATGATAATAGGATATTTGCAATCTTTCTCATGTTCCTTAAAAATAGCAGCTTGTTCTTGTTGCTGTTTAAATGCTTTACTAATCCGAATAAAAAGGAACTTGGATTTTTGTTGATCAATCACATCTATATTTTCTGAAATTTCATTAACATCTGGAGAAATTTTTATAGACTGCAAATGCATGTTATACACTCGAATAATATCTTTTCCTTTCTTTATATCAGCAAAAACCACGTTATTGTTCGAATTAGGAAAAACAATATTCCCTTGATCAATAATTGGAAATTTTGAAAATATGGCTTGACCTGTTTTAATTTGCTTTCCTTCCATCAAAACATATTTATAAGGATATACCTTTAAATCAATATTTGCTGAATTGGAAAACTCTTGAATACACAGTATATCTGGGTTTTCTGAGTTGATAAATTCTAGTATTACATCTGGAATATCATCACGATCCAACCATTTAAAAACATTAAACAATCTCACATTATAACTCATAACCGTGAAATCTTTATCACTTTCTTGAAATTCTTTAGCAGAGAACTTATAGAACTTATTAAAAAAAGTAATACCAACCAAAAGAACAATACCCGATAAAATCATGCGTTTTTTGAATTGCATCGCCCAATAGACAAAAAACAATCCATTTGTTAAAAAAAACAAAGGCATAAACAAGGTAAAAACCGATAAAAGCGGAAAGATTTTTGGAGCCAAAAAAGGGAGTAAATAAGCTATGAATGTTAGTACTATAAGCACTAAATTCAAAAAAAACATTCCTTTATTAAACCATGAAAGGTTCTTCATTTTAATGCGTTTTAAACTTCAAGATCAAAAAATTCCTGATTTACACTTCAATATTTAGATAAAAATAAGTTATTTTCCGGCTTGAAACAAGAATTCTTTTTCTTCTTTACTCAAGCTGTCATAACCTGACTTACTAATTTTGTCTAAAATTTCGTCAATTTGTTGTTGCTTTTTATCTTTTATTACTATTTTAGAAATTGGTTTATCGACTACTTTTTTATAATTTTTATGGACCTTCTTAAAAGGTGTAGTTGGTTTTTTAAATAGATTAACAAAAAAATCGAAAACTACACTTACTGACTTACTCAAATCGGTACCATTTTGAAGCAATTTAATATAAATAAAACCAAAGAAAGCGCCTGCCAAATGCGAAATGTGCCCGCCTGAATTTTCTAACCGAATTTGCATCAGATCCAATATCAGTATCACTGCTGTAATATGCCATAATTTTACATTACCTAAAAGTAATAATCTAACATTCATCAAAGGACTATACGTGGTTACCGCAACCAAAATCGCCATAATTGCTGCTGAAGCTCCAATTACAGCCCCACTTAAATGCATCAAATTAAAACCAAAGACAAAGATAATACCCGAAAAAATGGCACTTAAAATATACAATCCCAAATACTGCTTGGAAGAGAAAAAAGTAAGAAACAGATAACTGGCGAAATTCAGCACCATCATATTAAAAAACAAATGCCAAAAATCATTGTGAAAAAAAGCATAGGTTAGAAAAGTCCAGGGCTTTAACACAAAATCGATTGGACTTGATGACAAGGCGATCCAATTGGGAAAGACAAAAACACCTTCTTTATATTGATAGAAAAAAATCAAGGAAACAAGAAAACAACCTATATTCCAATAGATCATTTTCATTGCGATTCCACCCAATTTATATTGCATTTTCAAATCGTCTAGGATGTTCATAATTAAAGTTATGAGTTATGAGTTATGAGTTGTCAGTCTTCTTAACAATTTCCCCTTTGGGGGTTAAGGGCTAATTCCAACGATGATTGTCAAATTGATTTTTTTTCCAATACCACATCATCACAAAACCAACCAATGCACCTCCAAGATGGGCGAAATGAGCAATTCCGCTCGAACCGCCAAACAACGACCCTCCTGAAACTCCCAAATATAAATCAATTAATAACAATCCAGGAACAAAATATTTTGCTTTAATAGGAATTGGAATAAACATTAATGCCAATTCTGCATTTGGAAACATGAAAGCAAAAGCTACCAACAATCCATAAATAGCTCCCGAAGCCCCTACAACATTACCCAAATACGCCCCCATAAAAGACTGAAAATCGGAAGGAGTTAATAATTCCTGCCATTTGGTATCAAATTTTCCCTCACTTAAAACTTTTAGAATTTCCACTTTTTGATATCCATTGGCAACCAAAGTATCAATTCCATTTTCAAAGAAATAATAATTTACTCCAGTATGCAATAAAGCAGCACCTAAACCACAGGAAATATAGAAAAACAAAAACTTTTTACCTCCCCAAAAATGCTCCAAAGCAGATCCAAAAGAATATAATGCAAACATATTAAATGCGATATGCATAATATTCGGCAACGGCGCATGCATAAACATGTGCGTGAAAAGTTGCCAAAAATGAAAATCCGGACTTTCAAAAAAATACATCGAAAGTAATTTATAAGCAGGTTCTCCAACAACCATGGAGCAAACATAAAACAACACGTTGATTATCAATAACTGTTTTACTGTAGGTGTGATATTCATCATAATGCAAATTTTTTATCTAAGTCTTCCACACGCATGGTGATGAAAGTGGGTTTTTGAAAGGGAGAAACATTTGGATCTTTACAGGCAAAAAGACCGTTTACTAAATTTTCCTGTTCTTTTTCGGTCAAATAAGTACCTGTTTTTACTGCCAAACTTTTTGCCATTGATTTGGCAATGGTATCGTTTTGGCTGAAACTATTTTCTGGAATTCCGTTATGTAAATCGCTTAACAATTGATCTAAAACTGCTGCAACATCGCTTTCGGTACTATTTACAGGAATACCCGAAATCACAATATGGTCCGAATTCGACTCTTCAAAAACAAAACCAGTATTTATCAATGATTGTTGTAAATCGCCAATAAGCTCCATTTCGCTAGCCGAATAAAACAAATTAATAGGAAACAATAATTGCTGACTAGAAGCATGTTGTACCGTCATATTGACAAGGAACTGTTCATACAAAACACGTTGATGTGCTCTGCTTTGATCTACAATAACCATTCCTGATTTTATTGGGGATACAATATATTTTTTATGAATTTGATACGTTTTATGCACCGTTTGCTCCACTTCTCCATCATTAAATAAAGAAGAAGTTACCTCTTCATTTTCAAAAGTAAATTCGTTATTTTCGAAAGTAAATTCATTGTTACTCGAAGCGAATGAATCACCGCTAGAAATGACTTCTGTATCATGTTTTACATCAACATACAGGCTTTCCCAGCTAGCAGTTGATTCTGATTTTTTATAGGTTGGAAAAAGCTTATTGGGCTTATCATCGGCAAAAGGATTGTAATTCCCATCCACTTGTATCGTTGGCACTTCCGCGTCTAAGTTTTTATAATGATAAGGAGTATCTAAATTAGCATCCCTTTCAAAATCTAAAACAGGAGCTACATTAAACTGTCCCAAACTGTGTTTTATGGATGCTCTCAAAATAGCATACATAGCACTTTCGTTATCAAACTTGATTTCGGTTTTTGTAGGATGAATATTGATATCGATGGTATTCGGCGGCACGGTTAAGTACAAGTAATAACTAGGCTGAGAACCATCTTTTAAAATTCCTTCGTAAGCAGCCATAACCGCATGATGCAAATAAGGACTTTTTATGAAACGGTCATTAACAAAGAAAAACTGCTCTCCCCTATTTTTTTTTGCAAATTCAGGTTTGCTTACAAAACCTTGTATATTCATCATTTCTGTATCTTCAACAACAGGTACCAATTTTTCATTTGTTTTTCCGCCAAAAAAATTTACGATTCGCTGTCTTAAACTTGATGGTGGCAAATTATACATATCGCTGCCATTATGATAAAAAGTAAAATGAATTTTAGGATGTGCCAAAGCTACTCGTTGAAATTCATCAATCACATGACGGTATTCCACCGTATCCGATTTCAAGAAATTACGGCGAGCGGGAATATTGAAAAATAAATTTTTAACGGCAAAAGATGTCCCTTTTGGCAAAACCGCCACATCTTGAGAGATAAATTTACTTCCTTCAATAACAATATGAGTCCCTAATTCTTCCTGCTCTTGCTTGGTCTTCATTTCCATGTGAGCAATCGCCGCGATAGAGGCTAAGGCTTCTCCACGAAACCCTTTGGTATGTAAGGAGAATAAATCTTCAGCTTGACGAATCTTAGACGTAGCATGACGCTCAAAACACATACGAGCATCGGTAACATTCATTCCTGAACCATTATCGATTACCTGCACCAATGACTTCCCAGCATCTTTAATGATCAATTTAATATCGGTTGCTTTTGCATCAACTGCATTTTCCAATAGTTCTTTTACTACTGAAGCAGGTCTTTGCACTACTTCTCCAGCAGCAATTTGGTTGGCAACATGATCAGGAAGTAATTGAATTATACTCGACATTAAGAATATTTTAGATTTCAGATTTTAGGTTTTAGATTTTAAATAAAAATTAAAATCAAAGATGACAAATTTAAGTAATTTCTATTGGGTTTTAGTGCTTTGCCTCTCATAAAAAAAACCAAATTTAAACAGAATGCTAACCCTTTTAAAACCAACAACAATGCTATTAATCTTTGACAGTTAATTCCTTTATTTCTTCTAGTGTAAACTTTTTATATGTGACTCCCATACTTTGGGCATACTCTTCAATGGTCGTCGAAAATCCAGCTTCTTTCCTCAGATCATTTACAGATTCTGCATTAAGAATTGGCCATACACAGTACCAGAACTCCTTTTTTCCAGTCGTAACGTTAAGAATGTATTGTCCCGAAACTTGAGTCCCATAAAGTTGCTCTTTCCCTTCATACATTAGCATTCTGTCTTGCATCATAGCGACTTTCGTAAAGGGTATTTCATTACTAGCTCCTGCTTCTTGAATCACCGGAAAATAATTTGCTATTTTATTGCTGTGTTGAATCACAATCCAAGCTACTTCATTGGTTGGTTCGCCAACCAAAGTTTTACCTGGATAACCCTGTTTTGCAATAATTTCCTCAATTCTGTTAAGATTAATAGAATCTCGAATTTTCAATATTTTATACACATTACCATTAGCAAAATCCTCTTTCGAGTAACCTGTTTCATTAAGTATTTGTAATTTTCGACTATCAGAAGTCTCATTATCAATATATTCTCGAAGAATTTGGTCTATTTTATAAATACCATCCAATTCCTTTTTCAAGTCTTCATTAATTGTTTCTTGTGCTTTAGCTAATCCATACACAAACAACAACATAATAAATGCATATTTTTGCATACAACTTATTACCATCGTTAATTTTTAAAATGTTTAACCTCAAATATAAACAATTAAAGAACCTTTGGTACATTCTGTTTATCACAATAAAAACATAAAAAAACCCATACAATTCAATGAAAAGTATAGGCTCTTTTTATAGTAATTTATGAATAGTGCTCAGTAATTAACTTATTACTTGAAATAATTACTCTTCTATTTGCAAAGGCAAATTCTCGATTCGCAAAGCACCTGGAGACAATAAATGTTGATTGTCAATTTGGTGAGACAACGAAGCTTGTTGACGAATATAGGCCATTTTTATGGCGGCAATTGCTGCTTCAGTACCTTTATTTCCGTGAATACCTCCACTTCGGTCTATCGATTGTTGCATGGTATCATCTGTCAATACACAAAAAATAACAGGAACATCCGTTTGAACATTCAAATCCTTAATGCCCTGAGTCACCCCTTCGCATACAAAATCAAAATGCTTGGTTTGCCCTTGAATCACACATCCAATAGCAATTACAGCATCAACATTTTGAGTTTGCAACATTTTTTTTGAACCATAAATTAGTTCAAAACTCCCCGGAACATTCCAACGAATAATGTGATGAGACGGCACTTCATTTTCCAACAAAGCAGTAATTGCTCCTTTAAAAAGTCCTTCGGTGATAGTATCATTCCATTCTGAAACAACAATCCCAAAGCGAAAATCTTTCGCGTTTGGGACTGTGTTTTTATCGTAATCAGATAAATTTTTATTTATGGTAGCCATATTATTTAAGATTGCAGATTTTAAATTTTAAATTGTAGCTATTAAAGATAGCGTTTTGAAATCAAAAATCACTACTCTTAAATCAACAATTTTAAATCTTTTTATTCCTGTGACAAACCAATCAATCCATCCACTGTTGCAGCTTCTGGAGCATTTTCGTAATTTTCTTTAATATCTGTAAAATATTTCAAAGCATCGGCTTTATTTCCTAATGCCAAAGCTACTTTACCGGCTTTCATCAAGAAACGTGGCGTTGTAAAATCATTTTTACTAGCTTCAACCGCTTTACTATAATTCTCCAAAGCTTCTTTCGGTTGATTTTTTTGAGAATAAGCATCACCAATAGCTCCTTTAGCCAAGGCACTCAAGATCATATCATCAGAGCTAAATTTACCTAAATAACTAATTGCTTCATCATATTTACCCGTATTCAAGTAAGCGATACCTGCATAATAGTTAGCCAAATTCCCAGCAGCAGTTCCAGAATATTGATCTGCGATTTTTACAAATCCAAATTTACCTTCTGAACCGTTCAATGATAATTTGTATAATGAATCACTTGCTACACCATTAGTTGCTTTTTCAAAATTAGATTGAGCAACAAACATCTCATTTGCAGCATCGTCTTCTTTAGGATTTGCAATAAATTTTTGATATGCAAAATAGCCAACAGTTACCAATGTAATAGCGCTTACAACCCCAATTATGATTTTTTGATTCTTTGCAACCCAGTCTTCTGTTTTAGAAGCTGTTTCGTCTAATTTTGAAAAAACCTCAGCCGTAGCACTGTCTTTTACATCAATCGTTACATTTTCAACTGCATCGTCTTTTACTTCCTTTTCTTTTGGTGTTTTATATCCTCTTTTACTGTAAGTAGCCATTTAAAATTTAATTTAGTGAACGGCAAAAATAAAATTTTTATTCTAATGCACGTAAAAAAATTCGATTTTATATTAAAATTTAGAAAAATATTTCTAATCCCTTATTTTCCCAGAAAAAATACCCCCTACTATCCGAATAATTAGGGCGTGCCACCAGCTAGAAAAAAGGGCTATTCCCTTTGTCGTCAGCGCCCTTTTTCCTAGCTGCTGTCGGGCCATACGCGCTACTTCGGTAGCTTGCTCCTGTCCCTCACGCGAGCCCACGAACGCAGTAAAAAAACGAAAACACAAATTCCCATCCTTTATATCGATATTTTTCAATAATTTGCACCCTCTTTTCAAAAGTCAAAAAAAAGACTTCAAAGTCAATCATTACAGCAAGAACTTCAAATGTATTTAAAGAAAATATCCCTATTCAATTACAAAAACTTTGCCGAAGCCAATTTCGACTTTGACAGCAAAATCAATTGTTTTGTAGGCAAAAACGGCATCGGAAAAACCAATGTATTGGATGCCATTTATCATTTGTCGTACGGGAAAAGTTATTTCAATCCACTAGCCGTTCAAAACATCAAACACGGCGAAGAGTTTTTCGTCATTGATGCCGAATTTGAAAAGAACGACAGAACCGAACAAATTGTCATCAGTCTCAAAAAGGGCCAAAAAAAAATCCTGAAACGCAACGGAAAAGCCTACGATAAATTCTCAGACCACATCGGATTCATTCCCTTGGTCATTATTTCCCCAGCCGACAGAGATTTAATCGTGGAAGGAAGCGAAACCCGCAGAAAGTTTATGGACAGCGTGATTTCTCAATTGGATTCGCAATACCTCCAACAGCTCATTCAATATCAAAAAATAATGAGCCAACGCAATGCTTTATTAAAGTATTTTGCCTTGAATCATACGTATGACAATGATACCTTATCCATATATAATGAACAGCTAACCCAATTTGGTCAATCCATTTTCGAAAAAAGAAAAGCATTCATCGCCGAGTTCATTCCAATTTTTAACTTTCATCATCACAATATTACGGGTTCACAAGAATCGGTTCAATTGATTTACGAAAGCCATTTATTCGAAAATGATTTATTGACATTATTACAGCAAAACATCAACAAAGACCGAATGTTGCAATACACCAGCGTCGGAATTCATAAAGATGATCTTTCTTTTGAAATCGATAACTATCCCATCAAAAAATTCGGATCTCAAGGGCAACAAAAATCATTCTTAATCGCTCTGAAACTTGCGCAATTTGAATTCCTAAAAAAGCAAAGCGGTGTAAAACCCATTCTGCTTTTTGACGATATCTTCGATAAATTAGACGAAAGTCGCGTATCCAAAATCATAGAAATGGTCAACAACGACACTTTTGGACAACTTTTTATATCCGACACACATCCAGAACGCACCGAAGCTATTGTAAAATCAACGCTACAGAGTTACACAATTTTTAATTTGTGAATTTAAAATTTCTTCAAGATTCTAAAAAACAAAAAAAGCAGTAGATTTAGAACTTGAATTTCCACGCTTGCGTATGATAATTATAAAATATAACTATGGACAAAATAATAGTGTATAACGAAATTTTAAGCAGTTGTATTACAGAAATACAAACGGCACGTAATGCCATTGCCAAAAAAATAAACCAAACCACTATATCGGTCTATTGGAACATTGGCAAACTGCTTTCGGAAAAAAGTGTTGCTGAAAGTTATGGTAGTGGCATGATTAAAAAACTATCAAACGACTTAAAATCTTCTTTCCCAGATATGGGACTTTCACCCAGAAACCTTTGGGATATGAAAAAATTTTATGGAAGATATAAAACCTCAAGTGAAAAACTGCGACACTGCGTCGCAGTTTTACCGTGGAGCCATAATTTACTGATATTAAGCAAAACAAGCTCCGATGAAGAAGCTTTATTCTATGCTTCAAAAACAATGGAGATGGCATGGACAAGAGATATTTTACTAAATTATATCAAAGCCAAAACACATCTGCAAGAAAATACGATTGAAAAAAGCCATAATTTCAAAGAAACATTGTCTGAAAATGCAGCAAATTATGCAAACGAAATTCTGAAAAGCAGTTATAATTTAGGTTTCTTAGGTGTTACAAAAAGCATAAAAGAAAGAGAACTGGAAAACCGACTGGTTGAAAAAATAAAACAATTTATTCTGGAACTCGGTAAAGGGTTTTCATTTATTGGAAACCAATACCGTTTGGAATATAATGAGAAGGAATATTTTGTAGACATGTTATTCTTCCATAGGGATTTGAAATCTCTTGTGGCCATTGAACTAAAAATAGGCGAATTTCAACCCGAATATATTGGAAAAATGAATTTTTATTTAACCTTGTTAGATAAATTTGAACGAAAAACAGATGAAAACCAACCGATTGGAATTATTTTGTGTGCCGACAAAAATCATTTGGATGTGGAAATTGCGCTTCAAGACTTCCACAAACCCATTGGCGTTGCTGAATACCAATTATTATTACCCAAAAACCAACTGGAAGATTTAATTAAAAAAGAATTGAAACAGAAAGAGAATAGCAAATTTTAATTAAATACAATTTCACAATATTTTTTTCTTAATCCCAAGAAAATATATGTACCTCTTGAAAGATTCCAAAAAGCAAAAAATGTTTAATTTTACACCAATATTATAAGACTTAAACTCCAATGAAAACAAATCACTTTTTTTTAATTATTATATCTTTTATTATACTTTCCTGTAACGGACAGACATCACCAGCTGTCAAAACCGTTGATGTTACAACCTTTTCAGAAAAGATAAAGAATACCCCAAATGCACAAATTCTAGATGTTCGCACACCCGAAGAATATGCCTCAGGAAATATCGAAAATTCCGATAATGTGAATTGGCTCAGTGATAGTTTTGTTTTAAAAACGGACAAATATGACAAAACCAAACCGGTTTTTGTATACTGTAAAAGTGGCGGAAGAAGTGCCAAAGCATCCAACAAATTAGCCGAATTAGGTTTCACAACTATTTACAATCTTGACGGTGGAATGCTCAAATGGGAAGCTGCAGGCTTAGCAAAACCAGATACCAAAATCATTGGTGTTTGCCCTCAAGAATATGCCGAGTTGATAAAATCAGACAAGAAAGTATTAGTCAATTTTTATGCGCCTTGGTGCGCTCCTTGCAAAAAAATGGAACCTTATATTCTAAAAATGCAAAAAGAAATGGCCGACAAAGTAGTTATCATTCGATTGAATGCAGACGAAAATAAAACCATTATGAAAGAGTTAAAAATAAGCGAACTTCCTACTTTATTATTATATGAAAACAAAATAATAAAATGGCAAAAATCAGGATTCATTAGCGAAGAAGAAATAAAAACTCAATTACAATAAGCAATTATGCTCTCAAAAGATACGTTACAATTCCTCGAAGATTTAAAGGCTAACAACAATCGTGATTGGTTTCTGGAAAATAAAAAACGCTACGAAGCCGTAAAGAAAGACTACCATCAATTGGTTGCTGCATTTCTTGACGCTCTAAAGCCTCTTGACTCTTCCTTAGAAATGCTAGAAGTCAAAAACTGTACGTTTAGAATCAACCGTGACGTTCGGTTTGCCAAAGACAAATCACCTTACAAAACGAATTTAGGGATTTGGATATCCGCAGGAGCCAAAAATGCTGAAGCTTCGGGTTATTACCTTCATATAGAAAACGGAAAATGCTTTGTAGGCGGCGGATTGTATTGCCCACAACCCGATCAACTTCAAAAAATCAGAAAAGAAATTCACTTTTTCTATGATGATTTACAAGAAATTTTAAACGAAAAAAAATTCCAATCTATTTATCAAAATTTGAATAGAGACGAAAATTCGACTTTAAAAAACCCTCCAAAAGGGTATGACAAAGAAGATCCAGCCATTGAATACCTGAAATTAAAAAGCTTTACCGCTACTCAACAATTTGACACCAAATTGGTTACTCAAAAAGATTTTGTAACGACAATGGTAGAAAAAATGATTGCCTTAAAACCTTTCAATCATTTTATCGACAGAGCTTTATATTCAGAATAAACTCAAAAGACAACAACTTAAATACAATTCTTTATGGAAATTTCGCATCATTTTTCTTTAAAAAACTACAATACATTTGGCATTGAAGCCAAAGCAGAACAATTTGTTGCTGTTCACAGTATTCCCGAATTGAAATCCATTTTAGAACAAAATAAAAACCAAAAAAAATTCATTTTAGGCGGTGGAAGCAATATGCTTTTGACCAAAAATATTGAAGCTTTGGTCATCCATATTGATTTAAAAGGAAAAAAAATACTCCAAGAAGATGCCGATTATGTTTGGGTCGAAAGCCAAGCAGGCGAAAACTGGCATCAATTTGTGCTTTGGACCATAAATCAAAACTTGGGTGGACTCGAAAATATGTCGCTCATTCCTGGTAATGTGGGTACAACTCCCGTTCAAAACATTGGCGCTTATGGAACCGAAATCAAAGACACTTTTGTTTCCTGTGAAGCGATTAATATTGCAACTCAAGAAATGAGAACATTTACCAAAGAAGATTGCCACTTTGGGTACAGAGAAAGTGTTTTTAAAAATGAAGTAAAAGATCAATACATTATTGTTTCAGTTGTTTATAAACTAACCAAACATAACCACAAAATAAACACTTCGTACGGAGACATAACAGCCGAATTAGCTAAAAATAACATTACAAATCCAACGCTTAAAGACGTGAGTAATGCCGTAATTGCTATTCGTAAAAGCAAATTACCCGATCCTGCCGAATTGGGAAACAGCGGTAGTTTTTTCAAAAATCCAATTCTTTTGAAAACAGATTTTGAGCCAATTCACCAAAAATTCCCCGAAATGAGACACTTTGAAATTTCAGAAACCGAAGTTAAAGTACCCGCAGGTTGGCTAATTGAACAAGCTGGGTTAAAAGGAAAACGTTTTGGAGAAGCTGGAATTCATAAAAATCAAGCATTGGTTTTAGTAAATTACGGAGGAGCAACTGGGCAAGAAATTTTGGAGGTTTCCAAAACCGTTCAGGATACTGTCTTCAACACATTTGGCATTCATATTGAAGCCGAAGTGAATATCATCTAAATGCAAATTTTAGAATTCAGATTAAAGTAATCCTAAATCTAAAATCTTAAATAGCTTAACATGTACATTCCTGATTTATACAAGAACAAAGACAAAGAGTCGATTCAGAAATTTCTAAAAGAAAATGCTTTTGGAATTCTTATAAATCAAACCAATGGAAAATTATGGGCAACCCACATTCCATTGGAACTCGAAATCAATAAAGAAGGCGAAGAGGTTTTACACGGTCATATCGCAAAAGAAAACCCACAATCGACAGCTTTTCAAACGAATGATCAAGTTTTGGCTGTATTTACGGGGCCTCACTCCTATATTTCTTCTTCTTGGTACGATCACGAAAATGTACCTACTTGGAATTACTCAGCTGTACATGTATATGGAAAAATAAAAATCATCAAAGGAGATGCCGTAATTGATTCATTAACAAAATTAGTCGACAAATACGAGCAAAATTCCAAATGCCCCGTTCGCGTAGCCGATTTCTCGAAGAAAACAATGCTACAAACCCGTGGCATTGTAGCTTTTGAAATAAAAATTGAAGAAATACAAGCCCAAAATAAAATGTCACAAAACAGAGATGCCAAAAATTATTCGAATATTATTTTAGAGTTAGAAAAAACAGAAAACCCTCAATCTATTGCTGTGGCAAAAGAAATGACTAAAAATAAAAAGTAATTTCCGATTTTATATTGATAATTGACAATTGCTAATTACATTTGCAATCGTTTTTAAAAGCCAAAAAATAAAAGATGCTTACAATTATTTTATACTTTTTTATTGCTATAGTTGTTATTCAACTTTTTTATTATCTAATTGTTTTTGGGAAGTTTTCATTTGCAAAAAAACAAGAATTCGAATCCAAAAATATACCAATCTCAGTAATTGTTTGTGCCAAAAACGAAGAAGAGAATGTGATCAAATACATTCCTTTATTGGCCGATCAAAATTATCCTGATTATGAAATCGTTTTGATTGACGATGCATCAAGCGATAACACCTTGGATGTATTTGAAGAATTTGAAAAAACATATTCCAATATAAAACTTGTTAAAGTTAAAAACAACGAAGCTTTTTGGGGAAATAAAAAATATGCATTAACACTGGGAATAAAAGCAGCCAAAAAAGAACATTTACTTTTTACAGATGCTGATTGTTACCCAACCTCCAAAGATTGGATAACTGCAATGAGTTCTCAGTTCACCAAAGAAAAAACTATAGTTTTGGGTTATAGTGGTTATGAAAAAATAGCCAATTCATTACTCAATAAAATAATCCGATTCGAAACTTTACTGACAGCCATACAATATTTTTCGTGGGCAAAAATGGGTAAACCTTATATGGGTGTAGGCCGTAATTTGGCATACAAAAAAGAAGAATTTTTCAATGTCAACGGTTTTATTGACCACATTCAAATTCGTTCAGGAGATGATGATTTATTTATCAATCAAGCAGCAAATTCAGATAACACCACAATAAGTTATTCACCTGAAAGTTTTACATATTCGGCGCCAAAAACTACATTTAAGGATTGGTTTATTCAAAAAAGAAGACATGTCGCCACTGCAACACATTATAAAGCATTTGACAAAATACAATTAGCAATATTCTTTAGTTCTCAATTATTGTTTCTAATAATACCAATTGTATTATTAGCATTTCAATTTCAATGGATATTAGTCGTAAGCCTTATCGGATTCCGATATTTAGTTACTTGGATTGTTACTGGATTTGCAGCGGGTAAATTAAAAGAAAAAGATGTGATGTATTGGTATCCTATTATAGAAATTATACTTATATTCACCCAAATTAATGTCTTTGTAACTAACATTTTTTCAAAACCTACCCATTGGAAATAAGCAAACAAATAGAAAAAGCAAAAAAAGGAAATCAAGTTGCCTTTACTTTTCTATTAGATTACTACTGGAATGAGGTTTACGGTTTTATGCTAAAACGTACCGAAAACGAAACCACTGCAGAAGACATTACCATTGAAACATTCTCCAAGGCATTTGACAAAATAGCCACATACAATCCCGAATTTCAATTCAACACTTGGCTGATTTCTATTGCCAAGAATGTACATATCGATTTAATTCGCAAAAAAAAATCGAGTCTTTTTATCGAAATAACAGACGAAGAAGACCAAACTGCCTATAATATTGCCGACACTACTCCTTCGGCAGAAGACGTTTTAATTACCGAACAAAATCTTTCCCAGTTATTACAATTCATAAAAGAATTGAAACCTCATTATCAGGAAGTAATTCAATTGCGTTATTTTCAGGAAATGAGTTACCAAGAAATCTCCAATAAAATTGACGAACCGCTGAGCAATGTAAAGATTAAACTCCTTCGTGCCAAAAAATTACTTTCGGAGATTATCCAAAACAGACGATAATTTCGTCTAAAGTCTAGTATTTACTTAGAAAAAGGCATTACGCCACTACTCTAGAACCGCTAAAACCCAATCACATTAAGTAAACTTATTTTGTTAAATAACTATATTTATTTTCGATAAATATTTCTATATTTACGTATAATAATATCTATTTAACAAATTTGTTGAAAAATAATCAGATCCATACACACTAAAATTCCTGTTATTTGCGTTAAAAACTAAAAATACTTTAGCTTATGATTTAATTTCTACTTAACCATTAAATCCGTAAATTATGTCTAAATTAAACCTCTACGAAACCAGTTGGATTGATCTTGTATTCGAAAACAGAAACAAAGAATACGGTGCTTATCATTTACGTCAGGAAAATACCAAAACGTCCTTTTTCGCACTCTTCATAGGGGTATTACTTTTGACAGCAGCCATTAGTATTCCAGCGGTTTACAATTATCTAAATCCAGAACATAGAATTCCGTCATTGGTCCCTGATCTACCGCCAGTAGTTGTTGTTGATATTGACCCTTATGTACTACCTGAAACAAAAGCTGAAGAAGCACCTTTGCCTAAAACTAAAAACCCAGTTATAGCAAACATTAATACCAATACACAACTCATAAATCCAGAAATCGTTCAAGCGGCATTAGCCAGTCCTGAAAAAATTGCTTCTAATACTGAACTAAAAAGCACTCCGGATAGCAATACAGGCGGAACTGGAACAGGCACAACTCCGTCAACCGGAACAATAGTAACCAGTAACCCTGGCATTACCGACACTACCATTCTATCAAGCAACGTAGTAGATAAAATGCCAGAATTCCCAGGCGGAATCAAAAAGTTCTACACCTATGTTGGCAATAATTTTGAAAAACCAGAATTAGATAGCGAAAATGCTATTCGCGTAAGTGTCTCATTTGTAATTGAAAAAGACGGAAGTATGACAGACATAAAAGTACTAAAAGACCCTGGCTATGGACTCGGAGCTGAAGCCATTCGTGTTTTGAAATCCTTAAAAACCAAATGGTCTCCTGGTATGTATGAAGGAAAAGCAGTTAGAACTTCTTATAATTTACCGATTACAATTCAACCCAATTAATTTGAATTTTAAATAAAAAAATGAGAAAGTGGAACTTTAAAAAGTTCCACTTTCTCATTTTTTTATTTAACTAAAGTACTAAGACAAAATTATTTTTTCTTTTTAGTAGCAGTCTTTTTAGTAGTCGTTGTTTTCTTAACTACTGGCATTTTTTGTACATAAGGCTTATACAAACCATCTTTTTCTGCTCTTGCTTTGGCTTCATCCGCTCGCAAACTTGATTCAGGATGAGAGCTCATCATTTGATCTATGAAAGAACTTTGCGCGCCTTGGCTCATTTTGGCCAATATTCGAAACGCAGATTCTTCTGCATTCACATCATAACCATTTTTTTTCATAAAATCATAAGCAAACAAATCGGCTTCTGATTCTTGTTTACGACTGTATTTACTATCAATCATCGCACTACCAATTTTAGCCAATTGACTATCCGTTACTGCAGCCACTTTAGTAGACTGCGAAGCAGCAGCATCAATCAAAGCTTCTTTTTGATACAAAGCTTTCATAGCATCTCTAGAGTCGTGATTATTTACATGGCCAATTTCATGACCAATTACTGCAATTAATTCGTTATCATCCATAACATCCATCAAACCTGAAAAAACACGCACACTTCCGTCTGCAGTTGCAAAAGCATTTATATCTTTTGTTAGATACACTTTGTAATTTAAGGTGTAAAATTCTCCTTTGGTGTATTTTCCAAAAACGCTAGCTAAACGAATCGCATAAGGATCTGTTGGTATAGCCACTTTATTCTCTGCATCCATTTTATCTACCGCAGGTTTAGATAAAGCCGCAGCATCGGCATCACTAAAAGTAAATCCTGTCATTCCCTTTTGAACAGCGCCCAATGCTCTTTCCCCAAAATTAATTTGCGCTTGAGCAGTAAAAAACCCAAACACAATTGCCAAAGCACTTAATTGTATCGATTTTGTATTCATACTTTTGTTTTATTTATTTGAATTTGCAAATATACTACAAGTTTAAAAACATCGGAATCAAGTTTTATTTTAAAATTAGATATAACAAACCTCTTTGTCAAAATTAATATACAAAACCTATTTTTAATATAAAAAGCTTAAAATTGCTTTTATAAACAATCCATTTTTATCAAAATTCACAAATCGAGAGCTCTAATTCTAAAAGTACATTCCTTATCTTTGCAGTTACAAAATTAAGATATGGAAACTGTTTTAGATAATACTTTACCAGTAGGAAAGCCAAAATGGCTCAAGGTAAAACTCCCAATTGGTCAGAAATACACCGAACTTCGTGGTTTGGTAGACAAATATAGCCTGAATACTATTTGCACCTCTGGAAGTTGCCCAAATATGGGGGAATGTTGGGGAGAAGGAACTGCAACTTTTATGATTTTAGGAAACGTATGTACACGTTCATGCGGATTTTGTGGTGTAAAAACTGGAAGGCCAGAAACTGTAGACTGGGATGAACCAGAAAAAGTAGCCCGTTCTATAAAAATCATGAATATCAAACACGCCGTAATCACTAGTGTTGATAGAGATGACTTGAAAGATGGCGGTTCTATTATATGGATTGAAACTGTAAAAGCCATTCGCAGAATGAACCCAAACACAACCTTAGAAACTTTAATTCCTGATTTTCAAGGCATAGAAAGAAATATCGATCGTATTATTGAAGCCAATCCCGAAGTAGTCTCGCATAATGTAGAAACAGTACGTAGACTAACTCGCGAAGTACGAATTCAAGCCAAATACGATAGAAGCTTAGAGGTTTTGAGATACCTAAAAGAAAAAGGAATCAATAGAACTAAGTCAGGAATTATGTTGGGATTAGGAGAACAAGAAGAGGAAGTTTTTCAAACGATGCGTGACTTACGAAATGCAAATGTAGACATTGTAACTATTGGTCAATATTTACAACCCAGCAAAAAACACCTTCCAGTCAAAGAGTTTATAACTCCAGAACAATTTGCAAAATATGAAAAATACGGATTGGAACTAGGCTTCCGTCATGTAGAAAGCGGACCATTAGTACGCTCCTCCTACAAAGCGCAAAAACATATATTATAGCTTCTAACCCTTATAAAAAATAAAAAAACGACTCGTTTAAAATGACAAAAACAAGAATTGCGATTAATGGCTTTGGAAGAATTGGACGAAATTTATTTCGTTTACTTCTAAACCATCCCTCAATAGAAGTAGTAGCCATAAATGATATTGCCGACAAAAAAACTATGGCTCATTTAGTGAAATACGACAGTATTCACGGGGTTTTGCCTTTTGCAGTAAGCAATGATGAAAAAGGAATACTAATCGATGGGAAACATTTTTTGTTTTTTCATGAAAAAAACATTTCTAATCTGGATTGGAAAAGTATAAATATTGATTTTGTTGTAGAATCTACTGGCAAATACAAAACTTTTGAAGAGATTAATGCTCATGTCATCGCAGGTGCCAAAAGAGTAATTCTATCGGCACCATCTGAAGTTGATACCATAAAAACAGTAGTATTAGGCGTTAATGAATCAATTCTTGACGGAACGGAAACTATTATATCCAATGCCAGTTGCACCACAAATAATGCTGCGCCAATGATCAAAGTGATCGAAGAACTATGCGGTATCGAACAAGCTTACATCACTACCATTCACTCCTATACAACAGATCAAAGTTTACACGATCAGCCTCATAAAGACTTGCGCAGAGCCAGAGGAGCAAGCCAATCAATTGTCCCAACGACAACTGGAGCAGCAAAAGCTTTAACCAAAATCTTTACTTCACTTGAAGGAAAAATGGGAGGTTGTGGCATTCGAGTTCCAGTTCCTGATGGTTCCTTGACTGATATAACCTTTAATGTAAAACGTTCCGTTACAATAGAACAAATAAACGAGGCCTTTAAAATTGCATCTCAAACCAATTTAAAAGGAATTTTAGAATATACTGAAGACCCAATTGTATCTGTTGACGTAATAGGTAACAAAAATTCATGTATATTTGATTCCCTGCTAACATCGGTAATAGACAAAATGGTAAAAGTCGTAGGTTGGTATGATAATGAAATAGGATATTCGTCAAGAATTATTGATCTTATTTTATTGCTAAACAATAATAAAAAATAGCATCAATCATGAAATACTTTTTATTATGTTTTGTTTTTTTTAATTCACTACTCTTTTCTCAAAATAGCATCAAAATAGACAGTGTTGCTTATTACTCGAAATTAGTTAATGAAAATACAAAAAACAATAATTATAAAGATGTTTTATTTTACACCCAAAAATCAATAAATTTTTGTAAAAAGAACCACAAAAAAGAAGCTGAAGCACTACAAAACTACAACTTAGGTAAAATTTATTTCGATCTAAACCTTTACAATGATGCGATTGAAGTATTCAACAAAAGCATTATTTTATTCAATAGCATTTCAACAAAACCTAACGAAAAAGTAGCCAATGCCTACTATTTTATGGGTTTATCTTATATCGAAAAAAAGAAATACAATTTAGCAGAAATCTGCATCCTCAAAACTGAAGAAATACAAAAGAAGTTAAAAATCAATGATCCTGGTGATAAAATTAATCTTCAAAAAGGAATAATTGCAAAATCTACAGGAAATATTACATTGGCACTATCCCTATTTAACGCTATTATTGCTAAGATCGAAAATAATAATTCATCAAACACAAAAGCAGAAGCCCTCTATCAAATAGGAACAATAGAAGCCTCAGGAAAAAGATACAATCTTGCTTTAAATTACTTCAACAAGGCAGCTGAATTAAACAATACCACTAAAAATCTTAATCAAAAATCAAATATTTTACTTGCTTTAAGTACTGTTTATGATAAGCTACTCGACAAATCCTCTGCTTACAAATACTTAAAAAAACATCTAAATCTAAAAGAAAGCATTTTACTTGCTAATGATGAAAAGTTGGGCATTAATGATTATGAAATATTTAAAGAATCCCAACGAAAACAAGAAAAATTATTATTAGAAAGAGAAAATAGCGAAAAAGAAAAAGCAGATAAATTTTCTAAGCTTATTAGCATTCTTGCTATTGCAATCATTTCAATTTTGTCACTTTTGAGTTTGTCACTGTACAAAAATAATATCATACGTAATCAAACCAATTCATTATTAAAAGAAAAAAACAATGAATTGATTGCCGCAAAAAATAGAGCTGAAGAAGCATCCAAAGCACGATCGGAGTTTCTATCAACAGTAAGTCACGAGTTGCGAACTCCATTGAATGCAATTAATGGAATTACACATTTACTGCTGGAAGAAAATCCAAAGAAAACCCAAATGCATTATTTATCGTCCTTGAAATTTTCAGGTAATTACCTAACGAACTTTATCAATGATATATTAGAAATAAACAAAATTGACTCTAATAAATTAGAGCTGGAGCATATTAATTTCAACCTCAAGCAGTTATTAGGAGACATCCAAAACTCACTCAAAGAAATAGCAACGGTAAATAACAATAAATTTATTCTGAAAATTGACACAGCCGTTCCTGAAAACTTAATTGGAGACCCTACAAAATTGTCTCAAATTTTCATGAATTTAATTAACAATGCATTAAAATTCACCAATAACGGAACAGTTAGCGTTATTGCAAGATTGAGAAGTTTTCAAAATGAAACCGCAACAATACATTTTCAAATCATTGATACAGGAATTGGAATTCCTGCAGACAAACTAAAAACTGTTTTTGAAAGTTTTTCTCAAGGATCAGTAGAAATCAACAGAAAATTTGGAGGGACAGGATTGGGACTTACTATTGTAAAAAAACTAGTTCGAATATTAGGTGGTCGGATAAGACTAAAAAGTGCCGTCGGAAAAGGTTCTGCTTTTTCTTTTGAATTGAATTTTAAAGTTGATAACAAACCGCTACCTAATACCGTTTTAACTAAAAATTACAATCCAGAAATATTTAAAAACAAAAAAATATTGGTAGTAGAAGACAACAAAATCAACCAAATGATCACTCAAAAAATGTTGTTGAATAAAGAAATATTTTGCACCATTCTAGACAATGGAGAGGATGCTATAGAATTATTAAAAACCAATACATTTGATATGGTGCTAATGGACGTTCATTTATTAGGTATAAATGGGACTATAGCAACACAACACATTAGAGAATTTGATATGGAAACTCCAATTGTTGCATTAACAGCTATATCTTTAAATGAAAACCGAGAGATGCTTCTCTCCTTTGGGATGACCGATGTAATTACCAAACCATTTGTTCCTGAAAATTTTTATACAATACTTGCACAAAACTTTAGCAACACAACTAATCTCTCTTAATTAATTCTTTGATAAGGCTTCGCAAATGAGGTTCTGCTCCTTTGGCAGCTTCCAAGACTTCATCATGTGAAATAGTAAGAATACTTTCCGCATCTCCCATGTCGGTAATAATTGAAACTCCAAACGTTTCTAATTCCATGTGACGTGCTACAATCACTTCAGGAACAGTAGACATCCCTACACAATCTGCCCCTAAAATCTTCACCATTCTGTATTCTGATAAGGTTTCAAAAGTAGGCCCCTGAAGCCCTAAATACACCCCATCATGTACTTCTATATTTAATTCTAAAGCAATATTTTTAACCTTTTCAATCATTTCAATTGAGTAGGGCTGGCTCATATTTACAAATCTTGGTCCAAAACGTTCGTCATTTTTACCTCTTAATGGATGCTCTGGCATAAAATTAATATGGTCATTGATAATTACAATCGAACCAACTTTATAATTTGGATTTACTCCGCCCGAAGCATTAGAGACTATTAATTTTTTGACTCCTAAATATTTCATCACCCGCACCGGAAAAGTCACTTCTTTCATAGAATACCCTTCGTAAAAATGAAAACGACCTTGCATTGCTACTACTTTCTTGTTACCAATAGTACCAAAAACCAATGCTCCTTTGTGTCCTTGAACTGTCGAAACCGGAAAATTTGGAATTTCTTCATACGGTAAGGTAAATTCAATTGCAATATCTTTTGTAAATCCGCCTAATCCAGAACCTAAAATCACACCATATTCTGGAGTGAAATTTATTTTTTTAGAAATAAAACTAACGGTTTCTTGTACTTTGTCCCACATAATTTAAAATGATTTTATCAAAATTATCTCCCTCCGAAAGAAATGAACTTTTTATAGGTAAATAATAAAGCTGTTCGCTCAAAATACTTCCTTGTAAACGCACATAATCCTTTTCGGTTGTTACTATAATTTTATGGTTTGCTTTTATTTTAATTTCTTGTAATTCGCTTTCGCTAAAATGGTGATGATCTGAATATGTTAAACATACATCATTTTCTTGTTTCAAATGCCTAAAAAAGGATTGAGGCTTTGCTATTCCTGCTAAAAGTATTTTTTCAAGACCTATAATATCAGCTACTTTTAGTTCTTTATCCCCAGAAAAAACAACATCTTCATACTCAATAAAGGTAAAGAACAAACTTTGATTAGAAGAAAGATTAAGCTGTTTTTTAATTTTATTTTGCTCACTCAAGGAAAGATTTGATGGACATTTTGTAACAATAACAATATCTGCTCTTTGCACCCCAATTCGACTCTCTCTTAAATTACCGGTAGGCAACATATAATCATCACAATACAAATCACCGTATGAAGTCAATAGAATATAGAAACCAGCTTTTACTTTTCGATGTTGAAAAGCATCATCCAATAAAATAACTTCGGGAGGATTTGATTGAGTTAATAATTGTTCGATTCCATTCTTTCTATTGGCATCTACAGCCACTTGAATAGTCGCAAATTTTTGATGATATTGAAAAGGTTCATCACCTAATTGCAAAGCATCCGAAGATGAATTTGCCAGTACAAAACCTTCTGATTTTCTTTTATAACCTCGACTCAAAGTAGCTACTTTATATTTTTCAGTAATCAACCGAATCAAATATTCGATTTGAGGTGTCTTTCCCGTACCACCCACACTAAGATTCCCCACGGCAATAACAGGTAAATCGAAGGAATAAGATTTTAGAATCCCAACATCAAAAAGAAAATTTCGAATACTCGTAATTAAGCCATATAAAACAGCAAAAGGGAACAGTACTTTTCGTAGTAAATTCATTTTACGAAAGTAAAACATTTTAAGCTAATACTAAAAAGTAATTACAAACCAAAGATTTCACAAAGCCAAAAAACACAAGAAATTAGATTTTAAAAAAAGCTATTCCATTTTTTAAAAATATCAAACCGAATCCTTTTTACGCTATATCTTTTTAGCAAAAAAAGATACCTTCAATTAGGATTTAAACAAATAAACATACCTCATTTTATCATATTAATAAATCGATTTATCAACGATCATTTTTTCAACAAAAGCATTCAATTCATTGATTTTTAACCTTATTTTTGTTAAAAAACAATATTATTTAAATCAAATAGAACAATAAGGTAAATATAATTTAAAACTACAAAATGCAATAAAAAACCTCAAATCAGTTTAACCAACAATCTTCTTATTATGAAAAAAAACTACACTATTATTGGTATGCTATTATTGTTTGCAGGAACTATTCAAGCCCAAAAAAGTCAAATAAAATCAGCCGAAAAAGAAGTTAATAGCGGAAATCCCCAGGATGCACTAATCATACTCAAGAGCATTGAATATCAAGTTTACAATTCAAAAGATGAAGAAAAAGCACTTTTCTATTACGTTCAAGGAAATGCTTTGTTAGGATTGGCAAATAAAAATGTTGATGAAGGCAAAAATTTAACTTTAGCAGCGCAGTCATTCCAAGAAATAAATAAAGTGGAATCAGAGTCGGGGAAAACCAATTTTTATGGTCAAGCAAAAAGTACTTTCAAGAGTTTAAAAGAGAAATTAATAAAAAATGCAGTTTCTAATTCCCGACAAAAAAAGCATATCGAAAGTGCTACTATGTTCTATGAAGCTTATCTACTAGACCAAAAAGATACAATTAATTTATACAATACTGCATGCGCCTTTGTAAATGGAAAAGATTTTATATCTGCTCTCAAACATTATGAAACGCTCAAATCGCTTAATTTTTCCGGAATAGGGAATTATTACTATGCCGTAAACAAAGCAACAAATATTGAAGAACGGTTTCTAAAAATGTATGACAGAGACAATTCTGTTAGTTCAGGAACTCATGAAAAACCAAGAAACGTAATAGGAGTATCCAAAAGAGGTGAAATTTATAAAAATATAGCTTTAATCTATTTTCAAAATGGAGACAAATTGAAAGCCAAAAATGCGATTTTAGATGCACGAAATAAAAATCCTGAAGACAACTCTTTGGCTTTAGCCGAAGCCGAACTTTGCCTTGAATCAAAAGACTATGTTACCTATAAAAAATTAGTTGGAACCATATCAAAAAACAACCCAAATGATCTCGATTTATTATTTAATCTTGGAATCCTAAGCACCAAAGCAAATAACACAATTGAGGCCGAAAATTTCTATTTAAAAGCCATTGCTATTGCCCCAAAAGACACAAAATCTTATGTAAATTTATCTATTCTGAAACTGGAAAGTGTAAAACCAATAAATGAGGACATGGATAAATTAGGAACCTCTCCTGTAGAAATGAAAAAATACGATTTGTTAAAATCAAAAAAAGAAGAAATCTATAAAAGCACCATTCCATATCTCAAAAAAGTAATTGAAATAGACCCTAATGATATTGAAACTTCACAAAGCCTTCTTAGTGTGTACAATGCATTGGAAATGACTACCGAATACAACGAATTAAAAGCAAAACTTTCGTAATAGTTAGCAGCAGCACAATCCAATAAATAGATTCTAAACTTATTTTTAACACAAAATACGTTTTTAAAAATAGAAAAATCAATATGGAAAAAGCTGTTTCAATTTGAGATGCTTTTCAATTTAATGAACAAAAAAATTGAACCTCTCGAACACAAGTCGAAAATCATTAAAAAACAACATCTAGAAACAATATTTTTCGATCGAAACTCATTTTTCGAAAATATAATATTTTATCTTTGAACGGAAATTTTTAAAAACACACGTATTCTAAATTCGTCCATAAATTTGGGCTATAAATTTGAGTAGTGATAAATAAATACCCCAAAAAGATTAAAATAATGAGTACAATAAAAGAAATTCTGTCTACACTTGAAGAAATGGCTCCATTGGCTTATGCCGAAGATTTTGATAATGTAGGTTTAATAATAGGAGATGAAGAGGCCAAAGCAACTGGAGTTTTGGTTTGTCACGATGCCCTTGAAAATGTAATCGATGAAGCCATTGCAAAAAAATGCAATTTAGTAGTTTCGTTCCATCCAATAGTCTTTAATGGATTAAAGAAAATTACAGGGAAAAATTATGTAGAACGCGCCTTGCTCAAAGCCATAAAAAACGACATTGCTATTTATGCCGTTCATACTGCATTGGACAATCACCCGGAAGGAGTAAATAAAATATTCTGTGATACTCTAGGACTGATAAATACCCAAGTTTTAATTCCTAAACAAAATCATATCCGAAAATTAGTAACCTATACCATTAGAGACAATTCCGAGAAAGTTCGTAATGCTTTGTTTGAAGCTGGTGCAGGTAGTATTGGTAATTATGATAAATGCAGTTTCAATTCTGAAGGAATTTTTACCTACCAAGGAAATGAAAAAAGCGAACCCACCATTGGTGAAAGAGGGGTTATGTCTAGAGGGACTGAAACCAAAATAGAAGTGGTTTACGCCAAACACTTGGAAGCTAAAATCATAAAAGCCTTAAGAGAAAATCACATTTATGAAGAAGTAGCTACCGAAATATACAATATGAAAAACACTTTTAATCATATTGGTTTAGGAATGATTGGAGAACTTGAAGAGCCAATGACTGAAAAAGATTTTCTTATTTATGCCAAAGACAAAATGAAAGCCAACGGTATTCGCCATTCAGCTTTTATAGGAAAAAAAATAAAAAAAGTAGCCGTATTGGGAGGATCTGGTAGTTTTGCCATAAAAAATGCAATTCAAGCAGGTGCCGATGCTTTTTTGACTGCTGATTTGAAATATCATCAGTATTATGAAGCCGAAAATCAACTTTTATTGGCCGATATTGGTCATTTTGAAAGCGAACGCTATACAAAAGAGTATATTGTTGATTATCTTAGAAAAAAAATCCCTAATTTTGCAATCATTTTATCGGAAGAAAATACAAATCCAGTTAAGTACTTATAGAATATGGCGAATACGAAAGAATTAAGTGTTGAGGACAAGTTAAGAGCAATTTACGATTTACAGCTAATTGACTCTAGAATTGACGAAATCAGAAACGTTAGAGGAGAACTTCCTTTAGAGGTTGAAGATTTAGAAGATGAAGTTGCTGGTTTAAGCACTCGTTCAGAGAAATTGAAAAGCGACCTCGAAGTAATCGAAAATCTCATCAAAGAGAAAAAGAATGCTATTGACGAGCACAAAGAAGCAGTCAAAAAATACACAAAACAACAAGAAAGCGTTCGCAACAACCGCGAATTCAACTCTTTGACCAAAGAAGTCGAATTTCAAGAATTAGAAATTCAACTGGCTGAAAAGCAAATCAAAGAAATGAAAGCTACTATCGAGCATAAAAAAGAAGTAATTGCTACTTCAAAAGAGAGATTAGAGTCTAAATCATCTCACTTGAAACACAAAAAATCAGAACTTGATGCTATCATGGCTGAAACTCAAAAAGAAGAAATCTTCTTAACTGAGAAATCTGCTGAATTTCAAGCATTAATTGAAGAACGTTTATTGGTAGCTTACAAAAGAATCAGAAGCAGTGTTCGTAATGGACTAGCAGTTGTTTCTATCGAAAGAGGTGCATCTGCAGGATCATTCTTCACTATTCCACCACAAACACAAGTAGAAATCGCATCTAGAAAGAAAATCTTAATTGATGAGCACTCTGGAAGAATTCTAGTAGACAGTGTACTGGCTGAAGAAGAAAGAGAGAAAATGGAACAACTGTTTTCTAAATTCTAAAAATAACTAAGCCTCGAATTTCGAGGCTTTTTTTATATCCCAAATTTTGAATCTAAAAAAAAGCTTCCGATTTCTTCTCGTCAAATCCGTTGGTCAATACATCAATCTGCTCAGTTTTGTATATCCAAAAAAGGCTTTACATTTATCCTATACCCTTTTTACAAACCCTAGAATTGGGCAACTTTCAGAAGACAAACTTCCAGAGATTCTGCAAAATACAATCAAAGAAACATTTCATCATAACGAAGACCGTTTTCAAACCTATACTTGGAAAGGAAACGACACCAAAATCCTTTTGGTTCACGGCTGGGAAAGCAATTCGGCTCGTTGGGAGAAAACCCTGCCTCATCTTCAAAAATCAGGAAGTACCATCATAGCCATAGATGCTCCAGCACACGGACAAAGTAGTGGCAAGGAATTCAACGTTCCTCGGTATACCGAATTCATCAACAAAGCTGTCGAAAAATACAAACCCAGCATTATCATTGGTCATTCCATTGGTGGAGCTGCTTGTGTCTATCATCAATATTTACATCCAGAAACCAGTATTCAAAAAATGGTTATTCTCGGCGCACCTTCGGATTTAAAAACACTTATCCAAAATTACATCAACATGTTGAGTTTAAACAAAAAGATGTTCTCACTTTTGGAAAAACGTTATTTAGAAAATTTTAAAATCAAATTAGAGGATTTCTCTGGAGGAAAATTTGCCAAACACATACAAATTGAAGGAATCATTGCTCATGACACTACCGACACCATAGTCAATTACAAAGAAGGTGAAAAAATAGCCAATGGTTGGAAAAAAGGAAAATTCATAACCACCAAAAATTTAGGGCATTCCATGCACGACGATACATTATATCAAGAAATATATCAATTTTTGTTTGAAGCAGAAAAATAAGCTTATTTGTTAGTATGGGTTCCCGCTATCCCCTATATCTTTTTTTTAAGCCAGGGTAAAAAAACCCTGACTTAAAAAAAAGGATGCCGTTTCTATCGGGGCTAAAAGGTGATACTATTTTAGTTTCAGGAAATATTCAAAAAAGTCTAATATTCTAAAAATCCAAGAAGTCCAAAAAAACACTACTTTTGCAGTATGGAAGAAAATCTAAAACGCCTCAACAAATTCATAGGAGAAACGGGCTATTGCTCCCGTCGTGAGGCCGATAAAATTATCGAAGAAGGTCGTGTAACCATCAATGGTATTGTGCCAGAATTGGGAACTAAAGTTTCACCAGATGACGAAGTGCGCATAGACGGAAAACTTATCCGTGAGAAAAACGAAAAACCAGTGTATTTGGCTTTCTACAAACCCGTAGGAATAGAATGCACCACCAATCTCGAAGTGCGCAACAACATTGTAGATTATATCAATTACCCAAAACGTATTTTCCCAATTGGAAGATTGGACAAAGCCAGTGAAGGTTTAATTTTCATGACCAATGATGGTGATATTGTCAACAAAATATTGCGTGCCAGAAACAATCACGAAAAAGAATATACCGTAACGGTTAACAAACCCATAACCGATCGTTTTATTGAACGAATGGGCAATGGCGTGCCAATTCTAGACACCGTAACCCGAAAATGCAAAGTAGAACAAATCAGCAAATACATTTTCAAAATCATTTTAACACAAGGTTTGAACCGTCAAATTCGTAGAATGTGCGAATATTTAGGCTACGAAGTTACCGCCTTGAAACGCATCCGAATCATCAATATTTCACTTGATGTGCCAGTAGGCCGTTATCGTGATTTAACCGATGCCGAAATAAAAGAACTCAATGAATTGATTGAACCTTCCAGCAAAACCGAAGAAGCCAGTTTGCCTAAAACAGAAACTCCAAAACGAAGAACTGAATTTATAAAAAGAGATGATCCTCGATTTAAGAAAAGAGGAGATTATTAAACCCTAAAAAAAAGCCGTTTCATTAAAATGAAACGGCTTTTTTTTTATCAAAACCATCTTTTTCTTTTGAATAGAAAAACTCCAAACATAGAAAGTAATACCGATACAAGTATGACAATTGGCATGCCAAACTTATTATCTTCAAGATTATTAGGAACATTCATTCCATACAAACTGGCAATTACCGTAGGAATCATCAAGATAATAGAAATAGAAGTCATCTGCTTCATTATGGAATTCAAATTATTAGAAATAACGGAAGCATAAGCATCCATCATTCCTGTCAAGATATCACTATAAATATTCGTTGTTTCCTGGGCTTGACGCAACTCAATCTCAACATCTTCTAATAGATCAAGATCATAAGAATCTCTTTGGGATTTAACATTCTTGATTCTATGGAGTAATATATCATTTCCTTTCAAGGATGTCATAAAGAACACCAAACATTTTTCTATTTGAAGCAGCGCTTGTAATTCTTCATTCTTGATGGATTCCTCTAAGTTATCTTCGGCTAATTTTATTTTTTGATTGACTTGCTTTAAATATTTCAAATACCAAACACTTGATGACAAGAGTAATTTCAAAACCAAATCAAAATAATCTTTAATATCATTATTTTTGCGTTGCGTGTAAATCACAAAATCTGTTAACATTTCTGTTTTATGAAAACTGATCGTAACACAAACTTCTCCCTTAAAAACAACTCCAACGGGAATTGTATTAAAAGGTAATTTAACATTATCGGTACTTATTGGGATTCTAATAATAATTAATGTCCAACCGTTCTCTACTTCTATTCGGGGTCTTTCATCAATATCCTCTATGTCATTGTAGAATTCTTCTGGAACGTTCAGTTCTTCTAGGAGGTATTTTTTCTCTTCTTCTGTTGGACATTCAACATTGATCCAGCAGTTTGGAGTCCACTCCTGAGACTCGATTAATCCGTTATTGTTTTTGTAAAAAGCTTTCATTTCAAAATTCTATAGGTTAAGTTATAGCATCTTGAATGTTTTTCAAGTGCTTTATTCTTTCAATTTTTCCGAATAATAATCGTCCATGGGGTTGTTTATTGTAAGTTTCGCAAAAGTATTCTTTATATTTTAAAAAAATCAATAAGTTGTAAAATTATTACAGTCATTTGTTGTTATTTTTTCATAAAAGCGTCCATTCACTTTATTTACAGAATAATATTTTACAGCAATAGCAAAAAAAAAGAGACTGCTATTAACAGTCTCTTAGCTATTTACAAGTATTTAAACTACATAGTAAAAGGAAAAACAATTCCGTTTTGAGTATAAGTTCCATTAGTATTACACTCTCCATTGCCATAATCAATTGTACCGTTTAATAATGTACTTTGAACTTTTATCTTTCCTTTGGAAATATATTGACATGAGAAATTTTTTACTAATGGCTCGATAACTGTTAAAGTCAATGTAGCTCCATTTTGTTTCGTTACAGTTTGAGTTCCTTCAATCATTTCAAAACTATTATCATCAAGAATTGGTGTTGATACCCCTTCAGTTTGTTTAACAGTATGATTTCCAGAGTTAAGATATGAATTGCCGTTAGTATCTGTGAATTTTCCTCCAATAACAGTTCTGGTCCATTGAGGAATAGTAGTCATAGTTGTATTCTTGTATTCTATTTTCCCTTCAACTTTATTACCATTTACAAAATAATTCACTCTTTCTACAGTCATTGTACTACCCGTTTCTGTGATAAAATTTGAGAAAGTTATTTTTAATTTTCCTTTTCTTGTAATGTTATTTGTCGTGCAACCTGTTCCAAAATCCACATAAAATATTTTAGGAAAAGTAGCTGTTTGTGGATCCATTGTTACTATTGCACATGTACCTACTAAAGATTTTCCTGTTCTTTTTGCCGTTAAGTTTTCAAAAGACACTTGATTTCCGGTTTGAATATCTAATTCGTTTATTACATCAATTGAAGCGGATGCCACAACAGGACTATTGTCTGTCGCCCCTAATGTATCTTCTTTTGAACAAGAAAGAAAAAGTGAACTAGAAAAAGTAAATACCGTTAATAAAAGAAAGCTTTTTTTCATAAATTTTAATTTAGTTAGGTTGATAGTTTGGGATTGCAAACATATTAAAATTCATGAATACTTGATTGAAAACAATGTTAAATATAATAGGAATCATTCCTAAATCCTTATTTTAAAAATAATCATCTTATAACAAAATAAAAATATCATCCCTGCTATTGAGTATTAAACTTAAGTTTAATGCGATTTGAAATAATTTGAAACGTTTGGTAATTCCGCTAAGTCAAGTTCCAATTCTGTTGTGCCATAATCGACGAATGCACCAACTGTAAACGAGCCATAGGAATAAAAATTAAGTTCGGCTGTTTGATTCGCTACTTTTACTATTCGAAAAGGAGGTTCTCCAAAAGTATTATGAAGTGCAAAAAGAATCAAATCATCATTTTTCAATGGATTGTTTTCTGGATCTGTTGATACTACTTGTATTTTTATTTTGAACAATCCTTTGGCTTCTTCGGTAACATTTGCTTTTAACTCTCGTTCATTGTTAATAGGATTGGATTTCCATTGTCCTTTTTGAGGATCACTGTTATTTGTTATTAGCCCTTTCTTTAGTTTTAAATTTGCTTCGTTAAGCATTTTTTCAATGTTATGCTCAAGATTTCCTTTGTCTTTTATGTTTTTTCTAGAGCCCATTAAATTAATGACACTTTGAACATCTGTTTCTGAAATTATAGGGTCATTAACTTTTTTAAGCAATGTTTTTGTCAACTGAACTTTATCCTGTATATCACTTTTAATTTTTACTATTTCTTTCTCTTTTTGTTCATTTTCATTTTTGGCTTCTAAAGCTTCACTTCTAGCCATTTCTAATTTTTTCTCTAACAAATTATCGTCAGCATACTTATATTTATTAGAAAGCACCAATCGCATATAATTATAACCAATATATAATCCTAGAAAACTAAAATAGACAACTATTCCTATTGAATAAATATTTACTAATTGATTATCATATTTTGAAGAGGCTCTCACATACTCCCCTAATGATATTAGGAAATCTGGAATTTCTTTTAAATTGACCAACCCAAGTCCCACAATTATCTTTGTTAACCAATCTGATATTTCTACAAGACTATTATTTAGGGAATAATCGCTTTCTTTGATATTATTCCTTTTGGGCATACCAAATAAAGTACCAGTAAAAAATGAACTTATAAATGCGGCTATCCCTATAATTAATCCGATAAATAAAATTCTGCCACCCATTTCAGGAATAGTGATTGGAAACCCAATAACTGGAACTAATCCTATAAAAAAACCAATATACAAGGTGAATAAAACAGATGCTTCAGCTTCTTTTATTGCCTTTTTATCTTTCTTTTCTTCCAATTCTATTTGACTTTTGTTTTCAGCTAAGCTCATAAGTCTAGATGTTTTAGTTATTTTTAAAGGGAATACTACAAAATGGTATAATTCCTTAAAGTTATAAAAAATATCAACACGACTCACGGAGATAAACACCTGTATTTTAGATTTTTAATACTTCATAATATTACAAAATGCAATAACCTAAAAAAAAAGCCTGCCAGTTTTCACTAGCAGGCTTATGAATATTGATAATTGCCTAAGTTTTTATTTTTATAAAAAATTAAAATTATTTTATCAGTTCAAAACTTCTTTTAACAAAAGCAGTTAAAGCTTCTCCTTTTAAAAGGTTTTGAGATAATTTGGCCAAATCCAAAGCTTGTTTTACTAAGTTCTCTTGTGCTGATTTGTCTTTGTTGTTCAAAATATTTGTTGCCAAATCAGAGTTAGTGTTAACCACTAAATTGTACATTTCAGGCATATTCCCCATTCCGAACATTCCGCCACCACCAGATTGACTCATTTCTTTCATTCTACGCATAAATTCAGGTTGCGTAATGATGAATGGAGCTGCATCACTATCCAAAGCTTCAAGTTGTACCGTATAAGTTTGTTTTGGAACGATGGTTTCAAGAACTGTTTTCAAACTTTCTTTTTCTTCGTCTGATAATTTAGAAATGGCAGCGTCTTCTTTCTTAATTAAATTGTCAATATGGTCAGAATCGACACGAACGAAATGCAAACCACTATTATCACCTTCAATTTTTTGAATTAAATGTGAAATAATAGGAGAATCCAGAAGTAACACTTCATATCCTTTGTCTTTTGCAATTTCAATATAAGAGTGTTGTGCTTCTTTATTTCCAGCATAAAGCACAACTAGTTTTCCGTCTTTATCCGTTTGTTTTTCTTTTAAAGCTTCTTTTAATTCTTCAAGAGTATAATATTTGTCGTCTACTGTTGGGTATAAAACAAAAGCCCCTGCTTTTTCATAAAATTTATCCTCAGAAAGCATTCCGTATTCCAGAACGATTTTGATGTCATTCCACTTTTGTTCAAAATCTTCTCTATTTTCATTGAATAAAGACTTCAATTTGTCAGCAACTTTACGAGTGATATAGTTGGATATTTTCTTCACAGCACCATCTGCCTGTAACCCTGAACGAGAAACATTCAATGGAATGTCTGGAGAGTCAACAACACCGCGAAGCATCATCAAGAATTCAGGTACAATTCCTTCTACATTATCCGTAACATATACTTGATTTTGGTACAATTGAATTTTATCTTTCTGAATTTGTAAGTCAGAACCCAATTTTGGAAAATATAAAATACCCGTTAAGTTAAAAGGATAATCAACATTTAGGTGGATATGAAACAATGGTTCTTCAAACTGCATTGGATACATTTCACGGTAGAAATTCTTGTAATCTTCATCAGTCAATTCTGTTGGTTGTTTGGTCCAAGCAGGATTAGGATTATTGATGATATTGTCGACTTCTACTTCTGTAAAAGTATTTTCTTTGTCTTCAGAATCAACAAATTCACCTTTCTTTTGTTCGATTTTTTCTTTTTTAGTTCCAAATTTAATTGGAATAGGCATGAACTTATTGTATTTGTTCAACAAGCCTGAAATTTTAAATTCTTCTAAGAATTCAAGAGAATCTTCAGCAATGTGCAAGATGATTTCAGTTCCTCTTGTAGTTTTGTCTGCTGGTTCCAATGTAAATTCTGGGCTTCCATCGCAAGTCCAGTGTGCTGCCGGTTCGTCTTTGTATGATTTGGTGATGATTTCTACTTTCTCTGCAACCATAAAAGCAGAATAAAAACCAAGGCCAAAATGACCTATAATTCCTGAATCTTTAGCAGAATCTTTATACTTGTCCAAGAATTCTTCGGCACCAGAAAACGCAACCTGATTGATGTATTTTTCAACTTCATCGGCTGTCATACCAAGCCCTTGGTCAATGATGTGGATTTTTTTTCCTTCTTTATCAATTTTAACTTCAATAATCGGAGTCCCATATTCAACTTTGGCTTCACCAATACTGGTTAGGTGTTTTAATTTTAAAGTCGCATCGGTTCCATTTGAAATCAATTCACGCAAGAAAATCTCGTGATCACTGTATAAGAATTTTTTGATTAAGGGAAAGATGTTTTCAACCGAAACATTAATTTTACCTGTTGTCATATTTTAAATTTTTAAAGGTTTTACAATCTGTTAATTTACTTTCAAATAGAGTACCAATTGCAATTGAAGTGACAAATTGTCGCAAGTAAATTATATAAAACAAAAAAAATATTTCAATCAAATTGATATGTATCTTTGTAGGTGTATTAATTTAAAAATTAAAAAAAATGAAGAAAATTCTATTACTATGTGTAATTACTGTCATGGTATTTGCATGTAAATCTGCGTCAACAGCCCCAGCTACCACAGAGCCAGTATCAAATGCTCCTATGACCAAATTAGATAAAGCTTCTCAAGTTGGAATAAAAGGAAATTGGCAAATTACCAATGTTATTTATCCAGGTTCAGATTACATTAAGGTAAATTCCTTTAATCTAGCCGATTCCAAATGCTTTATTGGAAGTACTTGGAATTTTATTTCGAATAACAATAAAGGCACAATGACTTTGAACAATCCAAATTGTACTGGTTTCACTTCTGCCATTACTTGGTACATCAACAAAGAAGGTCAATTTGTTCTTAAAATTTTGGATGAAGGATTAAAGTCAAAAAAGGTTAAAACAGGTTTTGTATTGGGAGTTAAAAATCAAACGGAGAATTCTTTTGAGTTGATTGACAAAATAAATGTTGGCAGCAATCCTACCGATGTTGTATATCAATTTCAGAGAATTAATTAATTTAAAGTAAAGTAATTATGAGAAGAATAGCAATTTTAGGGTTAAGTAGTTTATTAGTATTAAGTATGTTTTTTACAAGTTGTGATTCTGTAAAAAATGCTAATAATACTCAAAAAGGAGTAGGAATAGGTGCCGTTGCGGGAGGAATTCTTGGAGCTGTGCTGGGAAATAATTTAGGAAAAGGTGGTAACGCCGCATTAGGAGCTGCAATTGGAGCTGCTGTTGGTGGCGGAACAGGAGCTTTGATAGGTAATAGTATGGATAAACAAGCAAGAGAAATTGATCAAGCCTTGCCTGGTGCCGATGTAGAAAGAGTTGGCGAAGGAATTCATTTGGTTTTGAATGAAAATGCAGTTCGTTTTGATGTTAATAAATCTACATTGACAACTCAAGCACAAGCAAACTTAGACAAATTAGTACCTGTTTTTAATTCATATGCGGATACCAATATCGAAATTTTTGGTTACACAGATAATACGGGAAAACCAGAATACAATTTGACTCTTTCACAAAAAAGAGCCGAATCAGTAAAGACTTATTTAGTATCAAAAGGATTAGCGGAAAGCCGTTTCAAAACATCTGGTTATGGAATTGCAGATCCAATTGCAAGTAATGACACCAAAGAAGGTCAAAGTCAAAACCGTAGAGTCGAATTTGCCATTACAGCAAATGCAAAAATGGTTGAAGATGCCAAAAAGAAACAATAGTTTTTTAATCCCTATTTGTTCAAAAAAACTGCTTTATTTATGAAGCAGTTTTTTTTTGGATATAAATGAATTATCAACAATTTTTTTTTAGTAAAGGAACTATATTTGTTCTCTCAAATTTTAATGTCATAGAATGCTTCAAGTTCAAAATATTTCATTCGGGTATACCGAAAAAATCATTATTCAAAATGTAGATTTCACAGTTGCAAAAGGACAGAATATAGCCGTTCTTGGAGAAAGCGGTTGTGGAAAAAGCACCCTTTTAAAACTGATTTATGGCATGTATGACTTAAATCAAGGGCATATTTTTTATAATGAAACCGAGATTCGTGGACCAAAATATAATTTAATTCCAGGAATGCCATTTATGAAATATTTGGCACAGGATTTTGATTTGATGCCTTATGAAACAGTAGCCGAAAATGTAGGTAAATTTCTCTCCAATGGTTTTTTGCCTTTAAAAAAACTGCGTATTCAAGAATTATTAGAAATGGTCGAAATGACTGAATTTGCTAATGTAAAAGCAAAATTACTCAGTGGTGGTCAACAACAACGAGTGGCTTTGGCTAGAGTTTTAGCTCTCGAACCCGAAGTATTATTACTAGACGAACCTTTTAGCCATATTGATAATTTTAGAAAAAATGCATTACGTAGAAATCTTTTTGCTTATTTAAAGAAAAAAAAAATTACTTGTTTTATAGCCACTCACGATAGTACCGATGCCCTTTCCTTCTCTGATGAAACAATTGTTTTGTATCAAGGAAGAATTATGGAAAAAGGACCTTCAGCAGAAGTGTATAATTATCCTTTGAATAAATATGTTGCCTCTCTTTTTGGCGAAGTAAATGAATTAAAATTATCCCAATTAATGCCAATAGAAGGAGAAGATGAAATCATTTTATTGTATCCACATCAACTAAAAGTAGATCCTAATGGTTCATTACAAGTAATAGTAAAAGAATCTTTTTTTAAAGGAAGTCGTTTTTTAATCAAAGCTGTTTTTGACAGGAAAGTGATTTTCTTTGAGCATGAATCTGCTATAGAAGTAAATCAAGAAGTGATCTTGAAAATTATCTGACATTTTGATCCCAAATTAGTAAAACAACTTAAAATTTTTTAACGTTAGAATTACTGATGTCTAAAAAATTACTATATTGTGTACTTCTTTTTTAAAAGATATATAAATTTACAACCTTGATTTTAACAAAACAATAAAATATGTACCATTCAAAAATAACGGGATTGGGATATTATGTCCCAAATAATGTAGTGACTAATGATGATTTGTCTAAAATCATTGACACCAATGACGAATGGATTCAGGAGAGAACTGGTATTCAAGAAAGAAGACATATTATCCGAGGAGAAGATACCACCACCACAATGGGAGTAAAAGCTGCCAGAATTGCAATGGAACGTTCTGGAATTGCTGCAGAGGATATTGATTTTGTAGTTTTTGCAACATTAAGTCCAGATTACTATTTTCCAGGACCAGGAGTTTTAGTACAACGTGATTTGGGTTTGAGAACCGTTGGAGCCTTGGATGTTCGAAATCAATGTTCGGGTTTTGTCTATGCGCTATCTGTAGCCGATCAATATATCAAGACCGGAATGTATAAAAATATTCTTGTTATTGGTTCCGAAGTTCAATCAACAGGATTGGATATGACAACTCGAGGACGTGGGGTTTCGGTAATTTTTGGAGATGGGGCTGGAGCTGCAATTATCAGTAGAGAAGAAGATTTGACCAAAGGAATTTTGTCAACTCATTTGCATTCCGAAGGAGTTCATGCCGAAGAATTGGTAGTGACGGCTCCAGGAATGGGTGGTCGCTGGGTAACCGATATTTTGGCAGATAACAATCCAGATGACGAAAGTTATTATCCTTATATGAACGGACAATTCGTATTCAAGAATGCGGTGGTTCGTTTTGCCGAAGTAATCAATGAAGGTTTGGAAGCTAATAATTTGCAGGTTTCGGATATTGATATGCTGATTCCGCATCAAGCCAATTTGAGAATTTCACAGTTTATACAAAAGAAATTTGGATTAAGTGATGATCAAGTTTTTAATAATATCCAGAAATACGGAAACACCACGGCCGCTTCTATCCCTATTGCCTTGACCGAAGCTTGGGAGCAAGGAAAAATAAAATCAGGCGACACAGTTGTTTTGGCTGCTTTTGGAAGTGGATTTACTTGGGCAAGTGCTATTATAAAATGGTAAAATTTATAAACATAAAAACAATTATCACCAGAGAATAGTTCATTATACAAGAAACCCCAGAGTTGGCATACTCTGGGGTTTCTTTTTGGGCAACCTATTATTAAAACTAATCTTTATACCATTACAGTTTACAAAATAGCCCAATCTACTCGTTCTTTTTCTCCAATACTTTCTCAAAAAATAATTCCGTAGCAAAGGCTATGCAATGATTTTTTTCGTTGTCTTGAAAAACAACAACTTCGCATCTTTAGACTATTTTATAAGCGTTAACGGTCTTAAAATCCACCACTTCCTTGGGTTTCATTTTTATCTCTTTCTTTTCTTTGAATGGCTTTGTTTTTCCCTGTTCCAAAACGGTAATTGAATCCTACAAAGGCGGTTTGACTCTCCCAATGAAATTCTCCAGTTTGTGCTTTTGGTTTAGTAGCATCAAATGCAAAATGCATACTATCAAATATATCGCTTACACGAGCGGTAATGGTTCCACTGCCTTTAAGTATAGTAAGACTTGAGCCTGCATCAATTTTCCACATTGGTTTTCTTAAAAATTGCAAACCTAAATCTTCACCTCTGTACATTCCTGTCAATTGAAAACGCAAATTTTTGGAAGCTTTGAATGTATTGCTAATGCGAGAATTGAAGGTAGTTACATCAACTTCAACATAATCAGTCCCAATATAGCCTTTTGTTTTTTTGTTGTACATATCAAAACTAATATTGGCAGAATACCATTTTGTAAAATCTAAATTCCCTGACAATTCAAGTCCAAATGCATTGTTGTCATTAAGGTTTGCATACGATAAAATTAATCGTTCTGAATCATTAGGGTTTTCAAAAAGTGTTCTTGTTATTTCATCATTAATTTGACGATAAAATACTCCAGAAGTGATTGAACCAATCTTTGTTTTTCGAGTATAGTTTAATTCAACCGAATTGGTAAATTGAGGAAATAAATTTGGATTTCCTTGAGAATCGATTTGTGGTGTACTCCATTCACGAATTGGGTTTACTTGATCGATACTTGGTCTGTCCACGCGTTTTGAAACACTAAGGTTGTATGAATCATTGTCATTTGGAGTGTAATTTAAAAAACCAGATGGATATACTGTGAATAGTTTGTCATTAAAAGTTCCATCAGCTTCATTTATTTTTTTGAATAACGCATCGGCAGTGTACTTTTCAAAACGAGCGCCAACTTGTGCATTCCATTTTTTCCACTGTTTCGAGATTGTTGTGTAGGCAGAATAAATATTTCTTTCGTAATTGAAATTGGAATTATAAGCGCCATTCTCCAGAAAATTATTTTTTGTGTTTTCGATTCGAGTTTCCAATCCTGCTTCTAGTTTAATTGTTTCCGTTAAAGGATTGGTGTAATCTAAATTGAGTAAAACATTTTCCCCTTTGTTGGAGATGTCATTTGTTCTAGGATCGCTAAAAACACTATTCTCTCTATTATCGTTATTATTGTAGTTGCTTTCAAATTCTAAAGTATGCCCTTCTTTTTTGAATTTTTTCTTGTAATCAAAGTTATAAGTCTGAGTGTAATTGTCATTTTTACTATCGAATAACTGAGTAATACGTTTAGATAGGTCAATTTCTCCTGGCTTTTGCGTATTTGGAAAATCAACAATTACTTTTGAACTGCCGTTTTCATCTCCAATGTTTTGAGTGGTATAAATAGAAATAGTATTACTGTCATTTAAATAAAAGTCTAATCCTATTTTGGCTAAATGCGAAAGGTTTTCATTTTTGAAATTAAAGTCTTGTAAATTTTCTTCATTTGGTTCAGTAGTGTCAATATGTCCATTGTTATGGTATTGACCAGTAGTCAATCCATAATTAGCATACATGTTGATTTTTCCACTACGATAATTCATATCAAAAGAAGAATTAGTTTTTGGTGCTTTACCAAAGGTTACACCGCTATTTATACTTCCGTTAAAACCGATTTTAGCATTTTTATTTAATACGATATTGATAATTCCGCTCATTCCCTCAGGATTGTATTTGGCCGAAGGGTTGGTAATTAATTCAACTTGCTTGATGGAAGTTGACGGTATTTGTTGCAACAATTGGGCTGCGTCTACAGTAGATGGTTTGCCGTCTACAAAAACTCTTACATTCGAGTTTCCTCTAAGGCTCACTGCATTGGTTTGAGGATCGACACTAACCGAAGGAATATTATTCAATATTTCAGAAGCAGTTGCTCCAGCGCTCAATAAATCTTTCCCAACATTGATGATTTTTCGATCTGTTTTTTGTTCGATTAAAGAATGTTCCTTGACGATGTCAACCGATTTGAGTTCTGTTGCTTCCTCTTCTAAAAGGATTTCTAATGTTGATGTTTTTTTTGCAGGACTCAATTCAAAAGAAGTGCTGAATTTTTTGTACCCAATAAACTCTACTTCTAAAGTGTATTTTTTTAATTCTAAATTTTTAATTAAAAAGGTTCCTTTATCGTCAGCAACAATTCCAGTAATTATTTTGCCTGCTTCTTTTATCACAATTGACGCATAAAGAACAGGAGTTTTTGTGGTTTTGTTTGTTACTTTTCCGGATATTGTTCCAGGGTTTTCGGCTTGAGCTATTCCTATAAAACTCAATAGGAATACTACTAATAGTTTAGTCTTCATAATTTGATTTTTGATTGATGATTTTGACTGATGATTTCCCATAAGACTGTTTTGTCTTCTATTTGTAACACATTTTTTAAAAAAAATTTGCAAATATTTGGTGGTTTTAATTGAGTGCTTTGATTTTTAGGAGATTCGATGTTTGTTTTTTTCTAACTAAAAAAGGGATTTCATTATCAAATTGAACTGTTCTTCGAGCGATTAAGTATAAATGGAAACGGTTTGCATTCAATTGAGTCTTGTATTTTTATACGATAATCTGTTTTTAGAAACATTACACTACAGAATGCTTTTTCACTTTCCATATTTGGCGAATAAGCCTTATATTTGCACACTTAAAAAAATCAAGTATCCATGTCATTATCCAATATTCTTACCCCATCTATAGAGAAAGCCATTCAAACTTTGTTTGATGTAACCATTGAAAAAGTTGAGTTTCAAGCCACCCGAAAAGAGTTTGAAGGAGATATTACGATGGTTATTTTCCCATTACTTAAATTGGTAAAAAGTAATCCAGTTGAATTAGGAAATAAAATAGGAAATTATTTGGTTGAAAATCTTCCTGAAGTTGCCCGTTTTAATGTGGTTTCTGGATTTTTAAATATTGTGATTGCAGATCAATATTATTTGAATTTCTTCAACGAAATCAAAAATGTAGAGAAGTTCGGATTTGTAACACCTTCGGTAAATGATAAAGCGGTAATGGTCGAATATTCTTCGCCAAACACCAACAAACCATTGCACTTAGGGCACGTTCGTAATAATTTACTAGGATATTCTGTTGCCGAAATTATCAAAGCTTCCGGTAAAAAAGTATACAAAACTCAAATCATCAACGATAGAGGAATTCATATTTGCAAATCCATGTTGGCTTGGCAAAAGTTCGGAAACGGAGAAACTCCAGAATCTACTGGTTTAAAAGGTGATAAACTGGTTGGTAATTATTATGTTGCTTTTGATAAAGCGTACAAAGCTGAAATCAATGAGTTGATGAATGCTGGAAAAACAGAAGACGAAGCCAAAAAACAAGCGCCAATTATTCTCGAAGCTCAGCAAATGCTTTTGGATTGGGAAAACGGTAAACCCGAAGTAATTGTACTTTGGAAAACGATGAACCAATGGGTTTATGATGGTTTTGCCATAAGTTATAAAAATCTAGGCGTAAACTTTGATAGCTTTTATTATGAAAGTAATACGTATTTATTAGGAAAAGATGTAGTTCAAATTGGTCTTGAAAAAGGGATTTTCGAAAAAGATCCTGATGGCTCGGTTTGGATTGATTTGACAGATGAAGGATTGGATCGTAAAATTGTATTGCGTTCTGATGGAACAGCGGTATATATGACACAGGATATTGGAACTGCAATTCAGCGTGTAAAAGATATGCCAGACGTTGGCGGAATGGTGTATACGGTAGGAAATGAACAAGATTATCACTTCAAAGTATTGTTTCTTATCTTGAAAAAATTAGGTTTTGAATGGGCTTCCAATCTTTTTCATTTATCGTACGGAATGGTAGATTTACCTTCTGGAAAAATGAAAAGCCGTGAAGGAACCGTTGTTGATGCCGACGATTTGATGCAAGAAATGACCGATACGGCTCAAAAAATTGCTGAAGATTTAGGAAAATTAGAATCTTACTCGACTCAAGAGAAATCAAAATTATACAATACAATAGGTTTGGGTGCTCTTAAATATTATATTTTGAAAGTAGATCCAAAAAAACGAATTCTGTTTAATCCAGAAGAATCTGTTGATTTTGCTGGGAATACGGGGCCTTTTATTCAATATACTTATGCTAGAATTCAATCGATTTTACGAAAAGCAGATTTTGATCTTAATGTAATATCAAGCATTTTAGAATTGCATGAGAAAGAAAAAGAATTGGTAAAACAACTTGAATTGTTTCCAGAAGTGATTCAGAATGCCGCTCACAATCATAGTCCAGCTTTGATTGCCAATTATACCTATGAATTGGTACGTGAGTATAATTCTTTTTACCAAGCGGTTTCGATACTTGGAGAAACAGACTTGAACAAGAAGATATTCAGAGTGCAATTGTCTAAAAAAGTGGCAGATGTTATTGCTGATTCCTTTAGTTTACTAGGAATAAATGTTCCAGAGAGAATGTAATTTTATAAATAAATTTTAAGGAGAGGCTGTCTATGTTTTTAGACAGCCTCTTTTTTATTTGTTAGGGACGGGGAATTTTGGTTTGATTGAGAATCATTGCAATTTTAATTCATTGCTAATTCATTGTTTGTTTTAACAATTTCGTCTGTTAAACTAATTTGTATATTTTGAGTTTGATTATCTTTTTTAAGTTTCAAATGGTATGTTTTTTTTAATATTGCTCCTTTTTGTTGAGAATATTCAAACTTACTTTTTGTAATTGTCCATTCAGGATACCACATAAAGACAAAACGCATTATTTCTCTTGGTAATTCTGCATTTGTATATTTTTCGTTAACCCTTACTAATACTCCGTGTTGATTGTAAGTTGCCACCATGAAGCCTTTTTCATTTTCTAAAGTCACTAAATACTCGTCGAAATTTCTGCACTCTTCATTATCTACATTGTACGAAATGAATTTGTTTTGAATGTTTCTGATAACTGCATCAGGATTGTTGTCTGGAATGTATTTTGAAACATTTTTAGTGTGTGAAACTAATACTTCTGGTAATACTTCCATTTTTAAAGTTTCTGCTTTTCTATCAGCTGTTTTTTGGTCTTGTGAATACGTCGCAGAAAAGAAGATTAAGCAAAGGGCAAAGGTGATAATTGTTCTCATGATCTTGTATTTTTTTATATTGTTTTTTAAAGATTTTTATGTTTTTATTTTATAGTATAAAAGTACATTTATTTTTGAAACAGCAAAAATATTTTTTTATTAATTTTTCAAAAAAACAAACATTTTTTACAAATACAATAATTTTATGTGTTTATTTTAATTTTAAATTAAATTATTCTTTATTTTTTAACATTAAGACATTATTTAAAAAGCTTCTTTTGGCAAACTGTAAAACAAACGAAAACGTTTGATAGAAATTAATGCTAAAAGTGTAAAATCCAACTTAATTATCAATCAGAAGACATGAAAAACTAGTCTTAAATTGTATAAAAGATGACATATCAAAATATATCTTTTTATATGCTGCTTTTGCAGTAATTTTGAATTCCTTAAATTCAGCTTTTCATCACAAATCAAATTTTATCAGATACTGCCTAAAACAAAAAAACCGTCCCGTTTTTTATTGAACGAGACGGTTTTTTTTTATGTGCTAATTCTAAAAGAAAGATTAGATCAATTTGAAATTATCATATAATTAATTTCAAATGGTTTTAGGATTTTATATTCATTAATACAATCTACCAAATACCGTAATTCCTCCACTTCCTTTCTGTTCAATAAAATAATAAAGTTGGTTTGTAAAGTCGGGATTGGAATCTTCTTTTCATAAATAGAATGTTGATATTCAGTTTCCCAATAATCAATATCTATGTGATCCAAATAGTTAGAAAAACTTGTCATTTCGATGCTGCTCAGATCAAAGGTCAAATTATTGAACAATAATTGATACATGTCTCGATGTTGACAATACAACAAAATTCCATTAGAGGTTCGATTTAATATTTTTAGATTGCACATAATTGTAAAGTTTTAATTATTTGACAATAAAAGAATCAATTATAGTATCAACTTCGACTTGGGTTGCAGTAGGTTTTAAATCAAATAAAACTGAAAAAAGTGATTTTTTATTTACTTTATTTAGCAACGATAAATCTTTGTTATTAGCATAGACTTTTCCCCACTTGCTTCTAACTTTTATCCAAACTTCATGGTTTTTTTTCCACCAGTTTTGAGCCAATTTGCATTTGCTGTCGTCAACTTTGGTATAAATATCCATCCCTTTTTCCTGTGCCAGTAAGACGTCTTTTTCGTCAGTATCTCTAACTATTTTGTCATTGTCTTGTTCATGAATCCAGCCAGACGATGTTATTTCCTGAATGTTTCTTCTTTTTAACACATTATAATCGTTTCTTTTAGTATGCTCTCTTCTCGGTAATGGTGCATCAGTTGTGTTCATCCAATAATCTTTTCCGTCTACATGAACCCAGCTTGCAGTTCCTTCATATCTTGGACTGTCATCTACCTGATATACTTTTTGTGTCCATTGCCCTTTTACGCTTTTGGTTGGTAATTTGTTGAATTTCCAGGTTTGGTCTTTAAAAAAAGAATACAAATCAGTGTTTTCATATAGCCAATCTTGTCTCCAGTGTTTTACAATATCATTTTCTCCAGTTCCAACAATCAATAAATGTTGCAAAACAATTTTGTTAGGTAGATTTTCTACTAATTCAACCCATTCTAATCCACTATCGTGTTTGGTTTCTGATGGTTTGTAATTGATGCTGTCTTTTGAATATTTAAAAGTTTCAGTGAAGTTAAATTTCACTTCATAACAACCACACATTGCTTTTATAGAGTTAATGTCTTGTTGTTGTTTTAAATCTTGACTTTTGCCTGTTAGACTTGTTAATAGTACAATTGAAAAAATAATTGCTTTGATTCTCATAGGGTTAGTTTTTAATTAATATTATTATTTGTCAAAAATACTATTTTTATTTAGAATGAATAAAAATAAAATATATATTTGTCAAAAATTATCAAGAATGTTTCTAAATAAACTACAATTTATAGGTTTAATTTTGTTACCAACATTTTTTTTTGCTCAAGAAGATAAAAATGTAACTAGTTTAAAAATGGAGCAATTAAGCGAAGTAGTTGTAACAGCTACCCGAACCGAAAGACTACTTTCGACTTTGCCATTACCAACTTATGTAATAACAGCAGCTAATATTGAAAGAGCAGGAGTGACAAAACTAAACGAGATTTTGTCACAACAAACAGGACTTATCACAACTGCCGACTTTGGTGGAGTTGAAGGGATTCAAATGCAAGGATTGGACGCAGCTTATACTTTGATTCTGATGGATGGTGTTCCGCTAGTAGGCAGGAGTGCTGGAACTTTAGACTTATCAAGAGTAAGTGTCGGTAATATAGAGCGAATTGAAATTGTGAAAGGAGCCTCATCTTCACTGTATGGATCGGAGGCTCTTGCCGGAGTAATAAATATCATTACCAAAAAGCCTAAAGAAGATTTGCTTTCAGGCAGTTTTTCATATCGGTATGTGACCTTTAATACTATCGATGCTAATGCCAGCTTAAATTGGAAAAAGAAAAAATTTTCGGGGACAGTTTTTACAGATTATTTTAAGTCTGATGGCTATGATTTGGACGAAACTACTGTGTTGAAAACAGTAGAACCTTATCAGAATATAACTATTCAGCCGAGATTCTATTTTGATTTTTCGGATGGTTTAAAATTAACCATGGGGACAAGGTATTACCATCAGAAACAAGATTATAAAACTGTAATTGAAAATGAAAACTATAATGGAGATGCAAGTATAAATGAATGGGATATTCAAACAAAATTGCAGCAAAGATGGAATTCAAATATAAATATGGACTACGAATTGTACACCACCAATTATAGAAATGAATCCTTTTTGAATAATCCAGACAATGTACTTTTTGAAGAAAATTTTTACGATCAATGGCTATTTCGACCAGAAATTAGAGCCACTTTCTTGATAGGCAAAAATAAATTAACCACAGGAATCGGTATGAATTATGAAACTTTAGATAGGACTTATTTTGAAGGAAAAGTAGTTTTCAATTCGCAATATGCTTTTATACAATATGATTATAATCCAACAGATAAATGGAATATTTTGGCTGGCTTGAGATATGACGACAACAAACAATATGAGTCGCAATTAAGTCCAAAATTAGCCGTAAATTTTAAAATAAACACTAATTTATCACTTAAGTCATCTATTGGATATGGTTTTAAAGCACCCGATTTTCGTCAATTGTATTTTGATTTTACCAATTCATCTGTGGGATATACCGTTTTGGGATACAATGTCGCAGAATCACAATTGAATGTTTTAGAGAGTCAAGGACAATTGTTGTATAGAATTTCAGAGATTAGTTTTGAAAATTCGTTGAAACCAGAAAGTTCTATAAATGTCAATTTTGGAAGTTTTTATCAAAAAGATAAATTAAAAATAGAAGCTAATTTATTTTACAATTCTATTTCAAATTTAATTGATACTCGTGTTGTAGCACAAAAAACAAATGGCCAAAACGTATTTAGCTACTTTAATATTAACCAAATTTTTACTTATGGATTAGAATTCAATTCAACTTATAATTTTTCGAAGCAATTTAATTTTTCTGTAGGATATCAATACCTAGTTGCAAAAGATAAATCTGTTGTAAAAGCTATCGAAAATGGAACTGTCTATGCCAGAGATCCTGTTACATTAGAGTCTTTCAAAATAAAAACTACTGATTATTTTGGGCTATTTAACCGTTCCACGAATACGGCAAATGTCAAATTTTATTATATCATTCCCAAAATAAAAACCGATCTCAATTTACAAATTTTTTATAAAAGTAAATATGGTTTATGGGATACTAACAGCAATCAAATCTTAGATAAATATGATGATTTTGTAGATGGTTATACTACAGCAAATCTTTCATTTTTAAAACAAATTAAAAAATTATCCCTCCAATTAGGTGTAAACAATCTTTTTGATTTTACAAATCCACAAGAAATCAGCACCGTTTCTGGAAGGCAGATTTTTGGAAAATTACAATTCAATTATTAATTATTTTAAACACTTTTATTATGAAAAACAGATTTACAACAAAATTTTTAAAACTATCTCTTTTGGCAGTAGTACTATTTACAGCATCTTGCAGTAGCAATGAAGATACTCCAGTAGCGATAGTATTAGAAACAAAAACGGTTTCCAATTTAACAGCTCCGCAAACTGGTGGGCAAGGGCAAACAGTAGGTGGTTCCTTTACTAAATTTAGTTTTTCAGAAAATGCTGTAGTTACAAATGATAATTGGGATATTGCTTTTAGAGGAACGACAATAATTGTAAATGGCGGAACTTTAATTGGTATCGCAGATGAGCCAGCTAGAACAGGAACGGGCGCAGTAAGTATTGTTTCGGGCACATTAAATGCCATAACTGCAATTCCTGCGGTGGCAACATTTGCTCAAGATGCTGCTTTAACTTATGCTATTCCTACTGGAAGCGGAAATGGTTGGTACTCATACAATCAAACAACCAATATTATTTCGCCAATTGCTGGAAAAATATTCATAGTAAAAACACATGATGGGAAATATGCAAAATTTGAAATTTTAAGCTATTACAAAGATGCTCCAGCAACACCAGACGCAACATCAGTAGGAAGATATTTTACTTTTAAATTTGTTTATCAAGGGAATAGTTCCGCTAGTTTTTAACTAAAAAATTAAGAAATTGCAAACTATTGTAAAAACTGATTCATAACTGAGTTACATAGAGTAGAAATTTGTGTTTGTCCATCTTTATAAAGTATCTTTTTGAAATAAGAAGATGAGTACAATTAATTATTAGTTAGTTTTTATAGTTTTTGTTAAAAGAGGCTGGCCATTTTTTTGGCAGTCTCTTTTTTAAGTTTAAGGTATTTTATTTTTTTAAAATTCGAATAAGTCCAAATAAACTAACTATTCCCCATGTTCCTTCTAGCATAATAAAAGGGATGTAATTGATTAAAACAGAAGTATAGCAGACAATACTAGCTCCAATGATATTTAGCGTGAAATAGAATTTACCTTTTTTTGGTATAAATGAAAAAACATTCAAGAAGTAGGCAACCAAAATAATTCCAACTCCAAAAGATTCAATAATGTCATTGTAGCTCATAGTAGTTATAATGGATATATTCATTCAATTAAAATGCCTTTTTTATATTTGATTTAGCGAATGTAGCCATTTTTTTAATTATTGTTGTTTGAAAAAAGACTCCAATTGTTACTTTGGAGTCTTTTTTTAATTATTGATCTACTAATGAGAAATTAAAATTAATAGTGATATTTTTTGCAATTTTATCTTTTACAAGATTTGGAATTTCAATTTTATAATCTTGAGGTTTTACATCAAAACTAGAGGTAGCAACTACTTTTCCAGAGGCTAAGTTTAAATTGATTTTAGTTTTAATTTTTGTGCTAACACCGTGAATAGTCAGATCACCTTCTAAATCATAAACACTTTTAGTCGTGGTTAATTTTTTGGAATCAAAATTTAAAACTTTCCCTTTAAAAGTGGCTTTTGGATAAATAGAGGATTCCATATAATTTTCATTAAAATGTTCTTCCATCAAAGGGGATTTAAATTGAAATCCTTTGATCAAAACCAGCGCCACAAAATCACTCGTTCCTTTGTCCAGTATACAAGAGGCAGTATTGTTTTTTGCTGCTATTTCTTCAAAGCTTGGCATTGAGGCTTCAAATGTGACCAAGCCTGTTCGGGTAATCATTTTTTGAGAGAAAATGGTATTTCCAAGCATTAAAATTAGTAGTATAAGGGCTGTTCTTTTCATATGTAGATAATATTTTTTAATGGAATATAGTATCGCCAGATCTTCATTGGTGTTTATCTCATCGATTACTATTTTTGTTTTGGTATTCGATGATTTTCAATTGTTATAACTGTTGCGATAGCGATTTCATCTTTTTTATTGTAAATACCCTTGGGTTTTCCATTGAAGAATTAAATCAATATTTGCTTGTGACATTTTACCACTTGGTGGCATAGTTTTACAATTTTGTGCTTGTATAGTACATAATAAATTACCTGTTTTTGTAGCGTTACTTACTTGAGTATACGTTCCTAAAGCAGGTGATTGTCCACCAGAACTGTGACATGAAGTACAGTTTGTAGCAATAATAGGTTGTACATCTTTGGTGTAAGTTACGTTTGCTGGCGTCGGTGTTGGCGTTGGTGTCGGTGTTGGTGTTGGCGTTGGCGTCGGTGTTGGCGTTGGCGTCGGTGTTGGCGTCGGTGTTGGCGTCGGTGTTGGCGTCGGTGTTGGCGTCGGCGTTGGCGTTGGCGTCGGCGTCGGCGTTGGCGTCGGATCAGGAGTTGATACTGGTTGCTCGATTTCGTCGTAAGTGTTCGGCTCACAAGATAGTACCAGTACACTACCAATGGCTAATAAAAACAGTGCTACTTTTTTCATAATTATTTTATTTATAGGTTATTATTTATTTTTTAGTATTCCAATTAATTAAAAAACGCGATACATATTAAATCCAAAGTAAATTCCTTTTCCTTTCCAGGCTCCACTTGCATTAGAAAAAAAGGAAACATCGTTCATTGCTTGACTGTTTGAAAAAACCAATTGAAAAACATGACCGCCAGTTTCGATATCTAAACCTGCACTTATTGGATTGTGGTATTTTGTATCCAAAAAGCCATCCATAGCACTTATACGAGATCCATATTCTACGTTTGCACTTAATCTTTTTGTTAATTTGTATCTTGCACCGTAGCTCAATAGGATTAAGTCTGCATATTCATTCTTATTGTCATACAGATTTTTATGAATGTAAATTGGCGCTATTTCAAACGATAAGGATTCAGTAAATTTTCTGGAAATTAATAATTGTGAAGAGAAAGCCAATCGATTATTAAACTGCAATTGAGGATAATTAGCTTTGTCAAGTTCACTATTAACATCAACTGTATTATACCCTACAATTGTAACCGGAAACCCTCCAATCATTTGATTCGCAAGTTTGTATTTTAAGCCTACTTCATATATTTTTTTATCAGTGTGTCTTGAGGCACCTATAGAAAGCCAATTGGCAATTCCATAGATTCCCCCTATTTTAGTATTGGCTTCATCCAATCCAAAAAAGTTTTGAAGTCCCTCTGTTAAATCACCAAAGCGATGCGAAACTAGGAAGTAAAACTCTCCTTTTACGGGTAATTTTGTCGATTGCATATTGCATATTTGTAATGCTTTGAATGCAGCTGTCGCTAATTCTTTCTGATCTGATTTTACATCTAATTGACCGAGTAAATCATCTTGAGCATTTACGTTTTGAAAAAATAGAAATAGTAGAACGGGAAGCAAAAAGGTTTTAAGATTCATTTAGTTTAGTTGTTAATGACAAAACATTGATCTAATTTTAATTCTAGCATTAAGTCATCATAACCTATTACTCTTCCTTTTATAGTCACATTTTGATTTTTTGTAATACTAATATCAGGGTTTTTTAAATTGCAAATAATTGAATTGTCAATGATGACTTCACGACCTGTAATAGCCGTAATGGTTCCCGAAATGGCAATTGGTTTCTCAAGGTATTTTGAATTGGAAGTTTCTATATTAGATACAAATTCTTCAATTATACTTTTTGAGCTAACAGAATAGGCAGTATCTTCGGAAGCTAAATCTCTTGCACCGCCATGCATTACATAATTATAACTTGTAAATCCCAATAGAACAAGTGCAAGTAATGAGAGGAGTATTATTTTTTTACTGTTTTTCATTTTGCTCTTTTTTATTAAATTAATTTTTTTGAAAATAAATAGAACACATCGGTTCATTTGATTTGTACTCAACGTAACGTTACTATTTTGATTACACAGATAAAACCATTTCAGAGAGATTTACCCTACCCTAAGTTGTGTGTTTTTTTAAAATAATTTTGAATTGAGATAAAAATGAAGTCAAATGAGGGTGCAGAAAAAAGCTTAATAATTTGCTTTACAAATGTTTAAATTTGTTTAAAAAGGATAAAAATATTTTTGATATTGCAAAGTGTTTTCTTGTTTTAAAGTAAAGAAACATTAAAATGAAACTCTAAAACTGACATTAAAAGTGCGATCTAAGGAATAATTTTTTACATCTTCGATGGTATTTGTAGTCGAATTTATTCGGTAAAATTCGTTGATTTCATTTTTTCGATTGGTCACATTTATAACAGAAAAACCTAAATTATATATTGTTTCATTAAATGTTTCCCATTTGTAGGTAGCCGAAAAGTTAATCTGAAAAAAGTCATTCAAATTTTTATTGTTAGGAAAGTTATAGTTAATCTTTGGATTTGATGTATTGCTATTGTCTATTACATTCGTCAAGGGAGTTGTTTCTGGTTTTCCGGAATGCCACTTTGAACCTAACGCTATTTTTAATTTTTTAATTTCATAAGTTCCAGCCCATGATACAAAATGGCTAAGTTCAAAATTATTAGGAAATACATTTTGGTTTATATCCAAAAAGTGATAGTTATTTTCATTGTAAGTGTAGCTTAACCAAGTTGTAAAATGATTAATCTTCTTTTGAATAAGCATTTCCCCCCCCCATACAATATAGTCTCCATTGATTTTTACAAGTTCCAACTGGTTTTGAAAACCTTGGCTTGAACTGTTAATCCCATTTACTGTTTTATAAAAATTGTCTAAACTCAACAACCAATGATTCTTTGCAAAAGACAGTCCTATTGAGGCTTGTTTGCTTTTTTGAATCGGAATGCTGTTGTTATTAGATAAGATCCAACGTCTTTTTTCTATTCCAAAATAATCTTGTTGAAGATCAATTACTTGAAAGGTATTTTGACTTTTGAATTCGCCAAGAACTTCTAAATTTAAATTTGGAGCCATCTCATAATTGAACTGTAATCGGGGCTCAATTAGTGTTTTTTTAAATTCTTCTATATAATTAGCTCGAATTCCTGTGTTTAATGTTATTTTCTTTATTGGGTCATTGTATTTTCCTTCGGCAATTAAAGCATGCGTTCGAAGTACTTGTTTCCTTTTTCTATAATAGAGAGGATTGTTTACTGCATCTAAATTTGTTGCTCCCATCTCCTCAAATTGGTATCCTTCATTGATACTAAATTTTGAACTAATTTGATGGTTATTTTCTATTTTTAAACCATCATCTAGCATCAAATTTTCTTGTTTAACCGTTTGAGAACTTTGTATTTTACTAGTTTCAGCATCAAGTTCGTAGGAGGAGATGAATGCGTTAATTTTAGTACTATTTTTAGGACTCCAGTTTCTGGTCCAAGAAAGATTTGCTCCGTGGTTTTTTTGAATTAATAGGTTATTCTCCGATTGATAAACATTGTCAGTGGTTGACTTTTGAAATACATTAAGTTGATCATTTATTGTGATAAGATCAATATTGAGTTGGTCTTTTTCTCCAATATTTTGTAAATATTTTAATGAAATATCATAAAATTTAAATTTTTCCTCGCTATTGAAATCTACATTTTGTTTTGTTGTATAATTAGTGATCGTTGTGTTCTGAAATGCTTTGTTGTAATAGGAATCATACGTTGGAGTATGCGCCAAATCTGTGATCGAACGTCTCGAAGCCATTTCTATAAAACCTTTTTTATTTAGGTTAAATTTAAAATAAACATCTGCGTTTATCATGTTTATTCCCGCACTAAAACTAGGTTTTTTTAGTTGCTGTTGGTCCGAAGATATATCGACAACACTTGAAACGCTTTCTCCGTAAAAAGGGGAACTTCCGTTTTTTGAAATAGAAATTGTATGTGGTAAATAAGGATTGAAGGCCGAAATTAATCCAAAAAAATGCCCAGTTTGGTACATTTTAATTCCATTCCATAAAAATAAATTTTGATCGTTTGTTCCGCCTCTTACATTTATACTAGCAAGACTTTCATCGGTGCTATAAACTCCTGGGATTTGCAGCATGGTTTGCAATACATCGGGCTCAATTAAGCCAGGTAAAATTCCAAGTTTTTTGGGTTTTATTTCGAATTTTCCATCGTTTGTTTTTGAAATACCTGAGGCCAAATAATGATTTGCAATTACACTGTCTAAATTTAAAATTTCGACCTCAAGATTTATTTTAAAGCAATCCTTATTGGATTTTTTTGCATTCGTTTGTTCTTGAAGAACAATTTTTTGTGTGGTATATCCAATGTAACTTATAGTAATAAAAGTTGAAGTTTCTCCATTTATTTCAAAGTATCCATTGTTATTGGTTACGGCATGGGTTCCTATTGAGGATTGTATGTTTACACCCGCAATTGGTGAATTATCAGATTTATTATAAATGGTCCCACATATAATAGCTGTTTCTTTTTTGCTTGAAATGGTATAGAAAAGTTTGTCTAATTTATCAAATTGGAGATTCGTTTTTTTTTGAAGATAATTGATCTTCATATCCAAAGACAATGACTTTTTTGGAGGCACTATTCTAATTCCAGTAATATCATTCTCTAGATAATTGATAGACACATGATGTTGTTTCTCAATTGACTCGAGGATTGTCTTTAATGCAATAGCTTTGTTTTTGTCTTGGGCATGTAAAGCCGTGACAAAAACAAAGCAGAAAAATAAAATGTGAAAATGTTTTCTAGAAAGCATTTATTTTCATTCAAGTATTATCTTGTTTGCTGTAATCCTATTTGGTTCCAAATGATAAGTCGTTGCTATGATTTTAATAGCAACATCGAGATTATCTGTTGGCAATTTACCCGTAAACAATTCATTCGGTAGTTTGTCTTTTACGATTATTGTAATATTATATTGCCTTTGAACTTCTTCTAAGATATTGCGCAAATTTTCATGCTCAAAGGAAACCTGATTTTCAAGCCATTCTGGTTTTGTCGTATTTAGAGTGCTATTGATCTGTTTTCCGTTTTCGAAAGTCACCCTTTTTCCAGGGGTTATAATGGTTTCTAAGTTTTTGTAGTTTATTTTTACTCTTCCTTCATAGCAAGTTATATCAAAACGATTATTTCTTGCTTTTACATTAAATTGCGTACCTAGAACGGTTACTTTTCCTAAGTGGGTCACCACTTCAAATTTTTTGCCTTTCGCTACTTTAAAGTAGGCTTCTCCTTGAAGTTCCAGTTTTCTGTTATGACTCCAATTCCATTTTCTAAATTCAATTTCGGAACCTGCATTCAAAACTACTTCCGAGTCATCTGGCAAGGAGAATGTGGTTCTTTTTCCATTTAGAGCTAGTTGCGATTGTGATCTAAAATTTCGCACCACGATTGTTATACTTAAGGCAATCAACACTATAGAAGCAACTTTAAACATCCAGTTTTTATACAATGGTATAACTTTTGGTTCTATTTTTTTATGGCTAATAATATTTTTTAAAACAGCATCTTCGTCAAAATCAGCTACTTTTAATTCAGCCGAATATTTTTTAATTTTTTCATATTTTTCAAAATCTGGATCAGTTTTAAAATCAGCCAATTCAGAAGCTGTTAAATCGTTATTTAACCATTTTGATAAAAGGTAGTTTTTTTTCATGGTATTTGTGATTATAATTATAAAACAAGTAAAGTTTGATTCACCCTACTTTAAATCTATTGTTTTTTTTAAGGCTACTAAAGCTAAATGAATTCTTTTTTCTACAGCTTTAACACTTATATTTAATTCTTGAGCAATTTCAGTATACTTTTTCCCATCTATGCGATGCATTAAGAACGCAACTCGCTGTGTTTCGTTTAAATCTTCAATAGCTTTTAATAGTTTGGATTTAAATTGTTTTTCCTCTAGAATATATTCAGGATTTTCGTTTGTTTTATCAAGTCCTGTATTTTGTTTTTCATAGGCTAAGACTACTTTTTGATGTTTAATTTCATTAAGAGAACTATTATTCGCTATCGTATAAAGGTATGATTTTGCTTTTTCAATAGGCACTGAAGCACAATTTTGCCATAGTTTAATGAAGGCTTCTTGAGTCAAATCTTCAGCTTGTTCCATATTTCCAAACTTGTAGAAAAGAAAATTCCGAAGTGATTTTGCTTGATTTTTAAAAAAAGATGAAAAAATAATTTCATCACAAGTATTTGAATTGTAATCTTTTAGCATTTGTGTCTTTCGATTTTTTACTTTTTTAATACGTTTATTTTAAATTTTGGTAGGGTAAAAGTAAACTAAATTGTTTTATGATAAGTTGCGCGTTAGAAAATAGCTATTAACAAAAATACTACCAATTCATTAACGTGCAATTTAGGTTTATATGATAAAAAGCAGCTTAATTTTTACTTAGGATACAGAAAAATTGTATTTAGCTTTTTATAGTAGAATTAAATTTGTTATTATAAATATGATTTTTCACTTCAAATGGGTTTTAATGTAAAGTCATTATAATTGATAAAATCGTATAATTTTAAATTTTATTACATTTGATCAAAAAGAAAATATGAAACATTTTGAAAATTATTTGCGATTTTTGATTATTGTATGTTTTTCGCTTTTTTTCTCTTGTCAAAGTGAAATAGATGAACAACAATACAGTACACAGGAAACAATTACAAAATCTTCACCCCTGACTTCTTATCTGCAAAGAGCAGCTATGGTCAAAACAGTAGAAGATAACGTAATTGATCAATCAAGTTATTGTACCGTGAAATTTCCATACAATGTTACTGTAAATGATGTTATTATAGCAATAAATTCTGCCGCAGATTATCAAAAAGTGCTCGATAATATAAACGCAAATTCAAATGATAACGATGTGGTAAAAATAGGTTTTCCTGTAATAATGATTTATTATAATTATATCGAAAAAGTTATCGGAAATCAATCTGATTTTGATTCTCTTCTGGCTTATTGGAATGCTGAACCAGACCTTTTATCAAAGATAAATTGCTTAAATATTAATTATCCAATTACTATTAATATTTATAATAATTTGAACCAAATTGCAAGTTCTGTTTCAATAACAAGTGATAAATTGTTTTTTGATTTTATAAAGAATTTAAATGACAGTCAATTTATTGCCTTAAGTTATCCTGTTTCTATAGTTGGTTCTAATAATACCACAACAATAATTGAAAATAATTCTCAGTTTGAAAATGCTATAAAATTCGCGATTGATAATTGTCCCAATAATAGTAATGCATCACTTGAGTTTGTACCAACAATTACCAGTAATTCTTGGAAGGTTTCTTATTTCTATCAGGATAGTGACAAAACGTTAAATTATGATGCTTTTACGTTTACTTTCAATGCTAATTACACGGTTGTTGCTATAAAATCTGGAGTTTCCTATAACGGGACATGGTCATCAAAAATAAACAATGGTGTTCGAGAATTTGAAATTAAATTTGAATCAAATCTTTTGAAAGAATTAGATGAAGGTTGGAAAGTGTTTGAATTTAATAATTCCCAATTGCGTTTTAGACAAAGTGATAACAGTACAGATAATGATTACTTGTATTTCGAAAAAAAATAATTATAAATGGATTACTAACTCTCAATATTAATATACTATGAAAAAAATTGTATTTTTAGCTCTAGCAGTTGTTACTGCAATTTCTTGCTCAAACGATTCGACAAATTCAACAAGTGGGAATGTTAGTTTAAAAGCAACTGCGCTTTCTACAACAGGAAAAACTTCTTTAACAGGACGTGTTGCAGCATCAACCGTTGTCATTACCGATTTCCAGATTAATATCGGAAAAATTAAGTTAGAGACAGATGCCGAAGATGCTATGCATGATAAAGACCCTTTGCACGAAGATGTAAAACTTGTGGGTCCTTTTTTATTAGATTTATTAGACCCAAACAAACCTTTGAGTCAGTTTATTACTTCTGTAGATGTTCCAAATGCGAAGTATGAAGAAATAAAATTTATGTTTACCAAAAGTCTTGTTGCGGGAGACATGAATGGTAAAACATTTGTAATCAAAGGAACAATAAATGATAAGCCACTCTTGATATGGAGCGACCAAGATGCAGAACTTGAAATGGATTTTATGGATCCAACCAAAGATTTTTCGGTTAATGGAAGCGGTGTTGCTCTTAATATAAAAATACAATTGGATGCTTTGATGGCAAAACTAGTAACATTAGCCAATCAAGGTTTATTATTGGATACTGATGGAGATGGAATTATTGAAATTAGTACTGGTATAGAAGACAGTCATTCTACTATTGGACATGAAATAAAAGATTTACTCGAAAATGAAACACATTTAGATGATAAAGATTAATTAAAAACAATATTTTATCCTATAAACCAGTCATTTTGACTGGTTTTTTATTGCATAAAAACTAAATTTTAGAAGTTTGTAACTTTGAGACTTTGCAACTTTACCTTATATTTGCACCTCAATAAAAGATAAAACAATTATGTTCGATAATTTAAGCGATAAACTAGACAAAGCCTTTCATATATTAAAAGGACACGGAAAAATCACCGAAGTAAACGTAGCCGAAACTTTAAAAGAAGTTCGTCGTGCTTTACTTGATGCCGATGTCAATTTTAAGATTGCAAAAGATTTTACCACTAAAGTAAAAGAAAAAGCAATAGGCCAAGATGTATTGACAACTCTTCAGCCAGGACAATTATTAGTGAAACTTGTCAAAGATGAGCTTACCGAATTGATGGGTGGAGATGTGGCAGGTATTAATCTTTCTGGTAATCCATCCATTATATTAATGTCGGGCTTACAAGGATCTGGAAAAACTACTTTTTCTGGTAAATTAGCCAATTATCTTCAAACAAAAAAGAACAAAAAACCACTTTTGGTGGCCTGTGACATTTATCGTCCTGCGGCAATTCAACAATTATATGTGGTAGGAGATTCAATTGGGGTAGAAGTTTATTCTGAACCTGAAAATAAAAATCCAGTTGAAATTGCACAAAATGCAATTAAACACGCCAAAGCTAATGGATTCAACGTAGTAATTGTCGATACAGCAGGTCGTTTGGCTGTGGATAAAGAAATGATGGATGAAATTGCCAAAGTGCATAAAGCTATTCAGCCACAAGAAACCTTATTTGTTGTCGACGCCATGACTGGCCAAGATGCCGTAAATACGGCTAAAGCATTCAATGATATTTTAAATTTTGATGGGGTTATTTTAACCAAATTAGATGGTGATACTCGTGGTGGAGCTGCAATTTCTATTAAATCAGTAGTCAACAAACCGATTAAGTTTGTGGGTACAGGTGAAAAAATGGATGCAATTGATGTTTTCTATCCAAATCGTATGGCTGAGCGTATCCTTGGTATGGGGGATGTTGTCTCTTTGGTGGAAAGAGCCCAAGAACAATATGATGAAGATGAAGCCAGAAAAATCCAAAAGAAAATTGCTAAAAATGAGTTTGGTTTCGATGATTTCTTGTCACAAATTCAGCAAGTCAAAAAAATGGGTAACATGAAAGACTTGGTAGGAATGATACCAGGAGCCTCCAAAGCAATGAAGGATATCGAAATCGAAGACGATGCTTTCAAACATATAGAAGCTATTATTCATTCAATGACTCCAATTGAAAGATCAAAACCAGCAGTAATAGATGTCAAAAGAAAAGCTAGAATTGCAAAAGGTTCAGGGACAAAAATCGAACAAGTGAATCAATTAATGAAACAGTTTGAGCAAATGAGCAAAATGATGAAGATGATGCAGGGTCCTGGTGGTAAAAACCTAATGAAAATGATGGGAAATATGAAAGGCGGAATGCCTGGAATGAGATAAAATATATGTTTAAAATAATAAATTGGAGTTTCTGATTTTTTGAAACTTTAAACCTGAAACCTTTTTAAGATGCAACTATTAGACGGAAAAAAAACATCAGAAGATATTAAAAACGAAATCGCTGCCGAAGTTCAAAGAATGAAAGCAGACGGTCAAAAAGTACCTCATTTGGCCGCTGTTATAGTTGGTAGTAATGGAGCCAGTTTAACTTATGTAGGAAGCAAAGTTCGCTCATGCCAGCAAATAGGTTTTGAATCTACATTAGTAGCTTTACCGGAAGAAATTACCGAAACAGAACTATTAGCGAAGATAAAAGATTTAAATGAAGACAATGACCTCGATGGTTATATTGTTCAATTGCCTTTGCCAAAACACATTGACGAGCAAAAAATTTTGATGGCTATTGATCCAGACAAAGATGTAGATGGTTTTCATCCTGCCAATTTTGGTAAAATGGCTTTGGATATGGAAACATTTTTGCCAGCAACTCCTTATGGAAT
>NZ_CP113948.1:3927500-4072500 GCF_026810365.1 Flavobacterium praedii | reverse complement strand
CTAAGTGAGTCGTTTTTAGTGAGTAGTGATTAGTCTAAACTAATTACCATTCACTCTTTACTATTCACTACAATAGTGGAGAATAACGGAGTCGAACCGTTGACCTCCTGCGTGCAAGGCAGGCGCTCTAGCCAGCTGAGCTAATCCCCCAATTTAATTATGAATTGTGAATTATGAATTATGAATTGCTGTAATTCGTAATCTTTCAACCCTAGAATTTCCTTTCAATCTGTTTCTATGAACGTCTTTTCAATTTATAATTATCAATTTACAATTAATAATTATTTTGTTGTCTCGGACAGACTCGAACTGTCGACCCCTACATTATCAGTGTAGTACTCTAACCAGCTGAGCTACGAGACACTCTTTTTTCTTTGATTTAAAGATTAAATAATTTAAAGATTGAACCATTCTTTCGAATTTTTTAATCTTTAAAATTTTAAAATTTTAAATCTTTCAATTATTTTTTTTTTAAATTAACAGCAAGAGTAATATAACCTTAAATTTGTAACCAATAGTCTCTTCGTCTTCTTTCTTTAGCGTGTCTTTCAACTAACACTAAAGCTCTAGAAAGGAGGTGTTCCAGCCGCACCTTCCGGTACGGCTACCTTGTTACGACTTAGCCCTAGTTACCAGTTTTACCCTAGGCAGCTCCTTGCGGTCACCGACTTCAGGCACCCCCAGCTTCCATGGCTTGACGGGCGGTGTGTACAAGGCCCGGGAACGTATTCACCGGATCATGGCTGATATCCGATTACTAGCGATTCCAGCTTCACGGAGTCGAGTTGCAGACTCCGATCCGAACTGTGACCGGTTTTGTAGATTCGCTCCTGGTCACCCAGTGGCTGCTCTCTGTACCGGCCATTGTAGCACGTGTGTAGCCCAAGGCGTAAGGGCCGTGATGATTTGACGTCATCCCCACCTTCCTCACAGTTTGCACTGGCAGTCTCGTTAGAGTTCCCGACATGACTCGCTGGCAACTAACAACAGGGGTTGCGCTCGTTATAGGACTTAACCTGACACCTCACGGCACGAGCTGACGACAACCATGCAGCACCTTGTAAATTGTCTTGCGAAAAAACTGTTTCCAGTCCGGTCAATCTACATTTAAGCCTTGGTAAGGTTCCTCGCGTATCATCGAATTAAACCACATGCTCCACCGCTTGTGCGGGCCCCCGTCAATTCCTTTGAGTTTCATTCTTGCGAACGTACTCCCCAGGTGGGATACTTATCACTTTCGCTTAGCCACTGAGATCGCTCCCAACAGCTAGTATCCATCGTTTACGGCGTGGACTACCAGGGTATCTAATCCTGTTCGCTACCCACGCTTTCGTCCATCAGCGTCAATCCATTAGTAGTAACCTGCCTTCGCAATTGGTATTCCATGTAATCTCTAAGCATTTCACCGCTACACTACATATTCTAGTTACTTCCTAATAATTCAAGTCTAGCAGTATCAATGGCCGTTCCACCGTTGAGCGATGGGCTTTCACCACTGACTTACTAAACCGCCTACGGACCCTTTAAACCCAATGATTCCGGATAACGCTTGGATCCTCCGTATTACCGCGGCTGCTGGCACGGAGTTAGCCGATCCTTATTCTCACAGTACCGTCAAGACATTACACGTAATGTTGTTTCTTCCTGTGCAAAAGCAGTTTACAATCCATAGGACCGTCATCCTGCACGCGGCATGGCTGGATCAGGCTTGCGCCCATTGTCCAATATTCCTCACTGCTGCCTCCCGTAGGAGTCTGGTCCGTGTCTCAGTACCAGTGTGGGGGATCTCCCTCTCAGGACCCCTACCCATCGTAGCCATGGTAAGCCGTTACCTTACCATCTAGCTAATGGGACGCATGCTCATCTTTCACCGTTGTGACTTTAATAGTTCAACCATGCGGTTGTACTATACTATGAGGTATTAATCCAAATTTCTCTGGGCTATCCCTCTGTGAAAGGTAGATTGCATACGCGTTACGCACCCGTGCGCCGGTCTCTTGGTCCGAAAACCAATACCCCTCGACTTGCATGTGTTAAGCCTGCCGCTAGCGTTCATCCTGAGCCAGGATCAAACTCTTCATCGTATATTGTGCGCTTAATTAATTAAGCTATTATTATGCGACTCCAATTCTAGTGGTCTATTCCCAAATCTTTCGATTCTATTACTCTTATTCTTTTGTTTTAACATCTCTGTTAAAACGGCTGTCAATTCAATATGTCTAGGAACGTATTCTTATCGTTTAATCCACTTTTCGTTGTCTCTCAAAGCGGGTGCAAAACTAACAATTCTTTTTGTAACTGGCAAGAACTTTTTGAAGTTTTTTTGAAAAATATTTTTCTCAGTTTCTTCTCTTTTCTTATCAGCCTCTCAAGGAACGTTGCGCGTTTAGCGGGGTGCAAAAGTAACATACTCTTTTAATTCCCACAAGCTTTTTTTAATCTTTTTTGAAAATAAATCTTCTTTGTGATTTTTATTACTTGTCAGTGTTTTAAAGAACTTAGTCGCTGTTGCGGGTGCAAAAGTAGACCCTTTATCCCTTTAAACAATGACTTTTTTGAGGTTTTTTTGATTTATTTTTTAATCTATTGGTATATTGAGCTTTATACAACCCCTTTTTTATCAAATCCATCGTTCTTACTGAAAATTTTAGGCCCTTTTTGAGGTTTTATCACTTTTTGTGCCTTTTCAGAAGGGATTAATACCAGATGTATTGCCCTTTTTACGGCTTGTTAGTACTACTCTTTGTTCCTGGTTGTATTCGCCTGGGTTTTACTAATAGACTTTTATCACTCTTTGGGACGCGGATTTAACCGATTCGCTAATGCGAAGGCACGGAGGATCGCGGATTTTTATTCCCTTCCTTAATATAAGGTGGTCTTTGTACCTCTCTATAGCTGTGTCCTATTAAAAAATACAGTTCTCGCAAAGGCGCGAAGGCACAAAGAAAAAAGTTCTAAACTTGTCACCTTGGCATCTTGGCGAGAAAAACAAAGCTTAACTTAATCTAATTCGGCGCGGTGGGACGCGGATTTGACGGATTCGCTAATGCGAAGGCGCGGAGGAGCGCGGATTTTTATTCCCTCCTTTATAAGTGGGGCTTTTATAGCTGTGTCCTATTAAAAATATAGGTCTCGCAAAGGCGCGAAGGCGCAAAGAAAAAAGTTCTAAACTTGTCACCTTGGCATCTTGGCTAAAAAAACAAAGCTTAACTCAATCTAATTCGGCGCGGTGGGACGCGGATTTTATTGATTCGCTAATGCGAAGGCGCGGAGGAGCGCGGATTTTTATTCCCTCCTTTATATAGTGGAGCTTTTATAGCTGTATCTTATTATAGAATATAGGTCTCGCAAAGGCGCGAAGGCGCAAAGAAAACTATTCTAAACTTGACGCCTTGGCGTCTTGGCTAGAAAAACAAAGCTTAACTCAATCTAATTCGGCGCGGTGGGACGCGGATTTTATTGATTCGCTAATGCGAAGGCGCGGAGAAGCGCGGATTTTTATTCCCTCCTTTATATAGTGGGGCTTTTATAGCTGTATCTTATTATAAAATATAGGTCTCGCAAAGGCGCGAAGGCGCAAAGAAAACTGTTCTAAACTTGGCACCTTTGCTTCTTGGCAAGAAAAACAAAGCTTAACTTAATCTAATTCGGCGCGGTGGGAAGCGGATTTGACGGATTCGCTAATGCGAAGGCGCGGAGGAGCGCGGATTTTTATTCCCTTCCTTAATATAGTGGGGCTTTTATAGCTGAATCTTATTATAAAATATAGGTCTCGCAAAGGCGCAAAGGCGCAAAGAAAACTGTTCTAAACTTGGCGTCTTTGCGTCTTGGCGAGAAAAAAAAACTCAACTCAATCTAATTCGGCGCGGTGGGACGCGGATTTTATTGATTCGCTAATGCGAAACCGCAGATGAGCGCGGATTTTAATTCCCTTCCTTAATATAATGTGGTTTTTCTAGCTCTGTATAGCTGTGTCCTATTAACAAACACAGTTCTCGCAAAGGCGCGAAGGCGCAAAGAAAACAGTTCTAAACTTGGCGCCTTGGCGTCTTGGTGAGAAAAAACAAAGCTTAACTTAACCCGTTGGGTGAAATTAATTGATTTGAATTTTAATGTTATTAATTGGTCTGTCAAATATAAATTTATTGATATATTGAACCATTGTTAATGCTGTAATTTTTGCTAAAATTCTGGTTTTAAAACCTTCGAAAGATTTAGCATAGTTGTTTCTTATTTTGAATTGGTCGCATAATTGTGAGAACAAAGTTTCTATTCTTTTTCTTGATTTTCTAAATATATATGGTTGTTTTACATACCCTTTTTGATTCATTCTCATTGGTGTTTCTAAAACTATATTTGCTGTTTGAAATAAATCTAATTGTTGGGTTGAAGATAAATATCCTCTGTCTCCAAGTAACACTCAATCAGATAATTGATTTTTTGCATCATTCAAAATTTGAACATCATGAACACTTGCTTTAGTGATATCAATGGAATGAAACACTCCAGAAACCGAACAAATTCCATGTAATTTATAGCCATAAAACCAAGTGTCTTGCGATGCACAAAATCCTTTAGAGGGAGCAGTCTCAAAATCTTTTTTACAAATTTTAAGCCTATTTTCTCTAGCTTTTTTACATATTTCCAAAGGCATACTGTCTATAATGAAATAGTCTTCAAATTCTAAAAACGAACTAGCTAAAGTTGTTCTGATTGTTTCTGAAAATTCAAACAATTTTCTGCGTCTTTTGTTGAACTGACTTCGTTCAATTAAATTCGGAATTGATGTATTAGCTAATTGTTTGAACAAATCATTTTCACTGTCAATAGACATATACTCAGCGGTTAAACTCAAAGCAACTACTTCAATATCAGTCATTTTTGCTTTTCTGCCAACTTGAAATTTATTGTTCAAATCAATATTCAAAGAACTTATAACTTCTAAAACTCTAAAATAATTTTTTACTATATTTGACATGGATATTGGTTTGTTTTTCGACTTCAAGATACTGAATTTCAGTATCTTGACCAATATCTTTTACTTATTTATTTCCTTATAATAATTTCACCCAACGGGTTAACTTAATATAATTGGGCGCGGTAAGACGCGGATTTTCTTTGTTTCTTCTTTACCTATATATAAGGTTCTTTAATTTTACGAATATGTTCTCTTGAAAACGGGTGTTCTAGCCCTGATAGTAGTGGAAATCCTTATGAGCCGGTGTTCGGCTCATAAGATTGTAACGGATAGCAGGTTTAAGCTCCTTACCTAAACTATATTTCAAATCAATTAATATAGAAATAGATATGAATTCAATATACACTTCGATCTTTCTATCCTATTTTATAAAGAATGCCATTTGAATGTGCATAAAAATACCGAACTTTGCAACTTCAAATTAAACACCACAAATGACACTTCACATTGAAACTCCTGCTTTATTATTTTCAGCAACATCATTGATTCTATTGGCTTATACTAATCGTTTTTTGACGGTTGCTACTATTATCAGAGGCTTGAAAAAAGCATATAAAGAAAAAGAAAATAGCATGATATTGCTTGAAATAAAGAACCTTAACATTAGACTCACCCTTATACGTTACATGCAAATGGCTGGTGTAATGAGTCTTTTTCTATCGGTTTTCACTATGTTGGTTTTATTTTTGGACCATCAGGTAGCCGGAATTTATTTGTTTGCTGCTAGCTTATTGTCATTATTGACTTCATTAGCATTATGTTTTTGGGAAATCAACATATCAGTTGATGCTTTACGCCTTCATTTGAGTGATTTGACACACAAAGAACTTGAAAAAACACATCACCCAACTATTATTGACAAGTAAATTGGCATTCCAAATGTAATATTAAAGGGAAAAGTTACAGCCAATGCCATGGGCAAAAACAAACCAGGATTGGCTTTTGGAACAGCAATTTTCATAGCTGCAGGCACTGCAATATACGATGCACTAGCTGCGAGCACGGCAAATATGAATCGGTTACCGATATCATTTGTGACCAATTGACTAAAGTATGCAACAACAGATCCATTTATTAGAGGTATTACAATTGCGAAAACAAAACTAAACCAACCACTTTTAAAAAAATCCCCTAATTTTCTTCCGCTCACAATTCCCATATCTAGAAGAAAAATTGCCAAAAAACCTTTAAAAATATCAGTGGTAAATGGTTTTATTCCTAAAGCTTGTTTATCACTTGCTAACATTCCGATGATTAAACTGCCTATAATTAATAGTACACTTCCGTTTGTAAAAGAATGTTTTATTATTGAACTTATTTTGGAAGGAGAATCATTTTTTTTATTAAACATACGTATTAATATGACACCAACGATAATGGCTGGAGCTTCCATAAGAGCCATTACTGCTACCATGTGACCGCTAAAAGCGTAATCTTGCATTTCTAAAAATGAAACTGCAGTCACAAATGTTACTGCACTAACTGAGCCATAAGCAGCTGCAATTGCTCCAGCATTATCAATACTAAACTTTCTTTTTAGAATAAAAAAAGTATATAAGGGTATTAAAATCGAAATTGTTATTCCAAAAATCACTGACCACATAATATCTAAAGTAAAAACACTGTGAGCGAGTTCTTGACCTCCCTTAAATCCAATTGAAAAGAGGAGATATAAAGAAATAAACTTGGAAGTATTGTTTGGTATTTCCAAATCACTTTTGAGATATACGGCTATTATGCCAAGCAAAAAAAACAATAAGGCAGGATTTGTTAGGTTTTCTACAAGTAAATCTAAGTTCATATTTTATGATTTTTGTTTTGATTATTATTCTAAGACAATTTCAATTCTACTGTTAATTCTGAGCTGCCTATTGTTTTGTTTCGCAAATTCGATCAACTCTTTTAGTGAATCACTCGCTTGATTCAAGTCTTTAATTCGTTCTTTTGAATGATTATTATCCGAATCAAATCGGATTTTATCACTAAAATTTTCCAAAGCATGATATTTTATTTTATCATTAATAAGAGTCAACACCACTTTACCTGCTTCCTGTGGTAAAAATAAACCTTCAATCAATTGAAATTCAAACTTATTTTGCATATTTATTTTAGATATTAAAGTGAAACACATTATTTGCTGCAAAGGTGAAACGAATCAATCATAAATTTTTATTTATAATTGTAATGATAAATATAAAATATTTTTATGGGCCATACTTTGCATTAATTAAACGTATTCCTTCTAGCAACACAATATCAAAACATTACCAAAATTGCACAAGAATTACATTTAACTCAACCAACACTTTCGATTCAGCTAAAAAATTTTCAAGATCAATTTGACATTCCACTTACAGAAATGATTGACCGAAAACTATATGTAACGATTTTGGAAATAAAATTGCCAATAATTCAAATAAAATAAGGTTCGGGAACAAGACAAGTTATGAAACAATTTATTTTACTTCATAAATTAAATGTCCGAACGAAATTAGAACTTACCTGAAATGAAGCTGTAAAACAAGCTATCATTGCCGGTTGAGGCTGTTCGATTATGCCACCAATTGAAATAAAAAACGATTAAAAAAACGATTAAAAAAACGATTTAAAAAACGGTAATCTTCAGATCACCACTATTCAAATATTACCAATACAGACCACTTGGAATTTAATTTTTTAAAAAAATTAAAGACGAATCATATTGAAAAATTATGATTGGGGAATGCATTTTAGCACAATTTAAAACTCTCTCATGGAAGAAGATAGTTTTTAAAATACAATTTATTATTTTTTCCAATTTAAAATACTATATCTTTGGCCGCTTTTTAAAAATATAGAAATGATAAAGAATCAAGTATTAAAAGGAACTTTTTTGGTAGGATTAGGCGCTACAAGCTATGGCATGCTGGCAACTTTTGTAAAAATGGCTTATGCCGAAGGTTATACCACAGCAGAAGTAACAATTGCTCAATTTATATTAGGGATCATTGGTATATTAATCATAAATGCATTCCAAAAATCTAACAATACTGATGAAGTTGTAAAACCTACTCCAAAGAACATTTTTCAATTAATGATAGCTGGTACTTCACTGGGATTGACCAGTGTTTTTTATTACATGGCCGTTAAATACATTCCTGTTTCTATTGCCATTGTTTTGTTAATGCAAACTGTTTGGATTGGCCTATTATTAGAAATGATATTAGAAAGAAAAATTCCATCCACACAAAAAATAATTGCCGCTTTAATTGTCTTAATGGGTACCCTTTTGGCGACAAACATTTTGAAAAATGAAATCCAATTGGATTGGCGTGGAATTATCTTAGGACTGTTAGCCGCCTCTTCATTTACTACTACAATGTTTACAGCCAATCGCGTTGGACTTGGAATTTCGAATGCAAAACGCAGTTTATTCATGCTTTTAGGTGGTCTCACTATTGTAATTGGTTTTGCAATTGCCACACAAACCACTCCATTTAATTTTGCCATATTCCTTAAATGGGGAATAATAGTATCGCTTTTTGGGACTATTATTCCGCCAATGCTTATGAATGCAGGTTTTCCGTTAACAGGAATTGGACTCGGCAGTATTGTTTCGGCTATAGAATTACCTGTATCTGTTATGATGGCTTACTTTCTGTTAAATGAAGAAGTGGTATTTATTCAATGGATAGGAATTCTCCTTATACTAGTTGCTATAATAATAATGAATGTAAAATTTAAAAAACAGCAACCATACTGATTATCAGCAGTAAAAAAAATAAAGTTATAGGTATTATGTGTTAAAAATTTTATAAATTCGTTACTCATACAATCGGTTTTCATTTGTAATGAGTCTGTATTGTAGCAATTTTATACATTTTATGATAGTAACTATTAACTTAATTTTTTTATTATGAAAAAACTTTTTGCAGAATTTTTCGGAACGTATTGGTTGGTTTTTGGAGGTTGTGGTAGTGCGCTGTTTGCCGCAGGGATACCAGATCTAGGAATTGGATTTATAGGAGTTTCACTGGCTTTTGGTTTAACCGTATTAACAATGGCTTATGCTGTTGGACACATATCAGGAGGACATTTTAATCCCGCAGTTTCTTTTGGACTATGGGCTGGTGGAAGATTTTCGGCTAAAGAATTACTTCCTTATATTATTGCTCAATGTGTTGGTGCAATAGCTGCGGCAGGAACTCTTTATACAATAGCTTCAGGAAAAGCAGGTTTCATGATAGACAATACAAAAGCAGGTGCTTTTGCTTCAAATGGATTTGGTGCATTTTCTCCCGACGGTTATTCCATGCAAGCGGCATTCATTGCTGAATTTGTACTTACATTATTTTTCCTTTTAATAATACTTGGAGCAACAGATAAATTTGCAAATGGAAAATTTGCAGGAATCGCTATAGGATTGGGATTGACACTTATCCATTTAATTAGTATTCCAATTACAAATACATCAGTAAATCCAGCGAGATCACTTTCGCAAGCCTTATTTGTGGGTGGAGAACCATTATCTCAACTTTGGTTGTTTTGGGTAGCACCTATATTAGGAGCAATCGTAGCTGGTTTTATTTATAAAAATTTACTGCAAGACCATTCAGAAGGATAGCATATTTAAAAAGATTATTATACTAAAGAGAAAAACGAAATTGAATATTTTGTTTTTCTCTTTATTTTTGTTTTATGAATTCACTATTTAATTCCGACCCTATACATCTTAATCTTCCAGATGCCGATATTACCTATTTCCCAAATTTTCTATCAAAAACAGAAGCCGATGTGCTTTTTCAGGAACTAATGAATAATACTCCTTGGCAACATGACTATATTACGGTTTATGGAAAAAAACATTTACAACCACGACTAACTGCATTATATGGAAATGAAGGTAAGCCTTACTCCTATTCCAATATCGTGATGCAACCTCTAAATTGGACTTTACCTTTGCAAAAGATAAAAGTTCTTGTAGAAAATATCACCGAAAATAAATTCACCTCGGTTCTATTAAACCATTATAGAGATGGAAACGACAGTAATGGTTGGCATGCTGATGATGAAAAAGAACTTGGAATTAACCCTATAATTGCCTCCCTAAGTATTGGTACGGAACGCGTTTTTAAATTAAAACACAAGATCAATTCTGATCTAAAAATGAATATCAAATTAGAGCATGGGAGCTTGTTGTTAATGAAAGGAGCAACACAGCATTTTTGGAAACACCAAGTACCAAAGACAACAAAACCAATTGGACCTAGAATAAATCTCACCTTTCGATTCATTAAATAAACTTCAATTTACACTAAAAATCCCATTGAATTGTTTGGCAAAATTAAAACCTGCAAAGTTAATGTAACTAATTAGCGACAGCATAAAAAGATCCGCACAGATTATTCAATAATAATCCAATTAATCGGTGTCCAAATATTTATTAGAAGTAAAAGTAAAACACCTTAAATGACATTGTTTTCTACTTCAGCTATAACCAATAAAAAAAAATGAAAATTTTTTTAATTAAAATAAAAAGTAATACAATTTTTTATTAATATTGAATAAGATTTAAAATCAGATTTATTAATCATTAACAAAAAATAGAATTAATTTTCACGTGATGAAAAAGAGTAACCGCAAAGAATTGAACTGGGAACAAACAGAAAAACTTGTTACATTGGCCCAAGAAGAAAGAAATCCTTTTGAGATTATTAAGAAAGAATTCGGTTTAGACGAAAAAGAAGTTCTTGAGATTATGAAAAAGAAAATGCCAACAGAGAAATACGAAATGTGGAAAAAGAAAGCGATCGCAAGTAAACCGAAACCAAAACCTCTAAAGATTGACGACTTTGACGAAGATTTAGATGGTAAATATTACATAAAAAACAAACTAGACTAACCTAACCTTTTAAACTCCTGTATTTCAGGAGTTTTTTTTGCTTTTTTTTTAAAGAATAGACTCTAAAATAAGCCCTATTAAAATTAGAAGAAATATTTTTTATTCTTTTTTAAATTTTTCAAAGCATTTTTGTAACAATTTAAAGTTCTGAAACACTAATTTGAAAACAAACACTTACAATATGAAAAAATTATTTTTTGCACTTGCTTTTTCATGTCTTATATGGACAAGTAAAGCAAGCACTACAACCACAACAGATTCAAAAAAAGAAGAGATAGAAGTAAGCATTAATCTGATTGATGTAAAAGATGACCAAGTATTGGTTACGGTAAAAGCCCCAAAAATAAAAACGAATGACATCACATTCAGTCTACCTAAAACGGTACCTGGAACATATTCGACTGATAATTATGGTAAATATATTGCCGACTTTAAAGCAATCGACAGTAAAGGAAATTTATTGACGGTAACTAAAACCGATGATAATACTTGGGTAATAAAAAACGCAAAGGCATTGGTGAAGATTACCTATTTAGTAAACGATACTTTCGATATCGAAAAAGGAAGAGGTTTTGGGAAAGATGATGTATTTTCTCCATCAGGAACTAATATTGATGCAGGCAAAAACTTCATGTTAAACTTACATGGCTTTATAGGATATTTTCAAGACAAAAAAGGAATACCCTACAAAGTTACCATTACTCACCCAGAAACACTTTGGGGAGCCACTTCAATGATTGATAAAGACGGTTCTAAAACTGTAGATCTTTTTGAAATGCCACTTTATTCAGAATTATTAGAAAATCCTATCATGTATTCTAAACCAGATTACACCACTTTCATGGTAGACGGTATGGATATTCAAATTGCAGTTTATTCGCCATCAGGAAAATTTACTGCAGAAAATATTACTCCAGAGATGAAAGTAATGATGACTGCACAAAAAACATTTTTAGGAAAAGTCAATTCTACTAAAAAATATACTGTTATTTTATATCTATCTTCAATGACTCCAACAGATGCTAAAGGCTTTGGAGCGTTAGAACACCCTACAGCTACTACAGTTGTCATGCCAGAAATGATGCCAAAAGAAGAATTGGTAAAACAAATGAAAGATGTAGTTTCACATGAATTCTTTCATATACTTACTCCATTAACAGTACATTCCAAAGAAATTCAATATTTTGATTACAATGACCCAAAAATGTCTCAACACTTATGGATGTATGAAGGCGTAACGGAATATTTTGCCAATTTATTCCAAATAAACCAAGGATTAATTCCAGAAACTGAATTTTATACCCGTATGGCAGGAAAAATAGAGCATGCCAATACCATGAATGATACAATGCCATTTACGGTTATGAGTGCAAATGTTCTAACAGAACCATACAAAGATCAATACCTAAATGTATATGAAAAAGGAGCCTTAATCGGAATGTGCTTAGACATTATAATTAGAGAAAAAAGCGAAGGCAAAAGAGGCATATTAGATCTAATGCACCAATTATCAAACGAATACGGAGTATCAAAACCCTTTAACGATGAAGAATTGTTTGCAAAAATAACTTCACTAACCTATCCTGAAGTTGGGGAATTTTTCTCAAAATACGTTTCAGGACCAACTCCTATTCCTTATTATGATTTTCTATCAAAAGTAGGAGTGACAAAAATAACACAAAAAACTCCTGAAGGAATCTTTCTAAAAGGTCAAGTACCCTATATTGGCGTAAATCAAGCAACCAAAGAAATATATGTTGCCCCAAATAAAGAATTAAACATATTTTATAGCACACTTGATCTAAAAGGTGGAGATATCATTGTTAGCATTAATGACATTCCATATTCTTTGGATAACATATACGATATGATTACAGAGAGTATGAAATGGAAAGAAAACGACCCAATTACCCTAAAAATAAAACGTGACGGTAAAGAACAAATATTAAAAGGAGTTGTAAAATTCCCTTACATAGATACCGAAGGTATGGATGCAACAGATGCTTCTAAAGCAAATTTGAGAAATACTTGGCTGAAAGGATAATCCTAATAACTCTTTATTTAATCCCAATCTAGTTTAGATTGGGATTTTTTTTGAAAATCATTCCCGTTAAATAGATTCATTCCAACAATTTTCTTTATTTTGCGTCAAAAATAAACAAACTTAAAATCGTTTTAATTCAAAAATGAAAACAGCGTTTTTTGTTTACAAAACAAATATTAAATACACATGAAAAATTCTATTATTGCTTTTGTTGCCCTATTCCTGTTGGTTTCTTGTAACAAAAATGAATCTAAAACCAATTTACACATCACAGGAAATATAAAAGGACTTAAAGAAGGTACTTTATATATACAGCGATATGTTGAACCATCTCTTGTTGCTATAGATAGCATAAAAATTGATGGAAACTCAAATTTTGAATGTAACATTGATTTAAAATCACCCGAAATGCTGTATTTATTTCTTGACCGAGGAGTTACCAATTCCCTTGACAACAACATTATGTTTTTTGCAGAACCAGGAACTATAAATATCGATACTAACTTAGATACCTATCTTTCAAGTGCTAAAATAACAGGTTCAAAAAACCATGAATTATTCGAAGAATATCGCAAAATAAACGCTCGCTTCACAGATGAAAATCTAACCTTGATCGAACAAAAATTCAAAGCCATAAAAAGGAAGAATACCAAAGCAATAGATAGCATATCTATTTTACAAGACAATAATGTCAAACGTAAATACTTATATGCTACAAATTTTACGGTAAACAATAAAGACCATGAAGTTTCACCTTATATTGCATTGGCTGAAATTTATGATATTAATATCAAATATTTGGATACTATTCAAAAATCAATGACTCCTAAAGTAGCAAAATCTTTGTATGGTGAGAAATTGACTAAATATGTGAATACTATCAAAAAAAGTGAAGGAAATTAATCTAAGTACTTCTTAAAACACCAAAAACCGCCTCATCAAAAGGCGGTTTTTTTTTGGATATAAATTATTTACATAGGTATTGAATCACTAGTAATGAAATTTAAAAAAACAACTTCTAACAACCATAAGACTTTCCATTTATAATAGTCCTTTTTTATTCAAACGCATATCCAATCCTAATAGAAGTACTTTCTTCCCATTTAGTTGGAAGTGAAATGGCCATTAAATCCGATCTATAGCCATAAGCTGCTTTTAACCCTACATATAAGTCTTTTGACAAATCAACATCTACTCCGCATTCGACACCACCTGTAGGATAAACGTTGGTTCGGTATATTAAACCCAATCGCAATCCTCCATAATATCTTAAATTTTCAAAATAACCACTAGTTAAATTTAAACCAGCCGAACCCATGAATTGTGTATAGGATCCCTCTAAATTTTGAAATCTATTTACACCAAATCTAATGTACTTTGCATAGGACACCAATTCAATGTCTACACCAAAATTAAGATCACTTTCGTTTACAGAAATCGAAGGGCTTCCAAATGCTGAGAAAGTAAAATATTCACTATCCCCAAATCTTAATCCTTGTGCTGATACTCCAATCACACTAAAAAGAAGTATGCAAATAAAAAATAGTTTCATAATAACGATTGTTTTAAAAATTAATTAAATGGTTATTCTAATTATTAGTAAAAAAAATCAAGTTTACTATTTTTCTAATTCCCTTAATTTCAAATGATTTTATAGCGTCCATTAATCATAATGAACATTATAAAAAAATAAAACTAAAAAACATAAAAGTTGTTTATAATAAGACAAAATCTTTGAAGCCAATAAATATCATTACTTAAAGTTACATCATATACTGTTTAAATGCAAATATAATCGTTTAAATACATCTATTTGTTGTTTTAATAGATAAAATACTTACTTTAAATTAGTGAGTTTTCATTAGATAATCATAAGTACTTCCTTTTTGCCCTAAATCTACCATAAACTTAACCTCCTATAAACGTGGTTATTAAATATACATCAGAATTTACTTTATTAATACTATTTTCGATGAATGTCTAAAAAAACCGATTATTGACTTAATTATGGATTTTCAATATCTTTAATATACACAAAAAAGATTTCAAAAAATATTTAGGCTTACTTTTTGGACAAGAAGATCCGTTTTTAGAGGGGTGAGAAAAATTGATTTCTTCTTATTTAGATTATCCAATCTTTTTACTTAATCCCCAACTTTTGCAACTGATCCTCAATATCTTTAAAATGGATCAATCCTTTTTTGGTTTGATCCTAAAACAGCTATAAACGAAAAAACCACCTAACAAAAGTTAGATGGTTTTCTTAAAGAGCCGGCGGAGGGACTCGAACCCACGACCTGCTGATTACAAATCAGCTGCTCTAGCCAACTGAGCTACGCTGGCGGACTCAATATGTTTGTGTAATAAATCTGCCTTTTCAAATAAAAAACCATCTAAATGAATAGATGGTTTTTTTGAGCCGGCGGAGGGACTCGAACCCACGACCTGCTGATTACAAATCAGCTGCTCTAGCCAACTGAGCTACGCTGGCGACTCATTACGGGTGCAAATATAAGTCTGTATTTCGTTTTTCCAAAATAAATCCAGACTTTTTTTGCCTTTTTTTTTACTGTAAATCGTTGATTTTAGTAATCAATTGATTAGCAGTTTGTTCTAATTCTACATTTATTTGTTTGAAATGTGCTTTCTTATTTTCAACATTTTTCGCATTCACTTTAGTGATCAAAACGTCAAAAGCAGCAATAGCTTCATCAATTAATGCATTCGTTTCGTCAGTTGGTTTTCCTGTTGTAGCGATTTCAAACAAGTAAACTGCTTCAATAATATCTCCTAAAACGTAGTTGATGTCTTTCTTTAAATTCTTAACGTTTGCCATTTTATTTTTTATTTAATTTGCGTTTGCAAAAGTACACATAATCTTTCTAATCCCAGCTATGAAATGTAAATTTCTAAAATTGAAGCTTTTCCCCTAAGATCATAAGACTTCATAGCTGCAGGAACAAGAACAGTATCTCCTTTTCTATATGAATAGGTTACTGCATCATATTCTATTTCAAAAGTACCTTCAATACACATATATACTATAAAAGTTAATCCTGTATTTTCAACTTTTTTATCATTCTCTAAAGGAATAAAATTGGTTGTAAAATAAGGACATGCTACAATACTATTCGATTGATTAACTTCTTTGGAATATTCCTTATAAGTATTGACTTTTTTATAATTAATTGCCTCTAATGCTAAATCTACATGTAATTCTCTAGTATTCCCATTGGCATCTTTTCGATCAAAATCATACAAACGATAGGTAATATCAGACGTTTGTTGAATTTCGGCCACTAATAATCCAGCTCCTATGGCATGAACAGTTCCTGTTTCCAGAAAAAAAACATCACCGGGTTTTACCTTTACATCATCAAGAATAGACACCAAAGTATTGTCTTTTAGATGTTTTAAATACTCTTCAGCATTAGAATTATCTTTGAATCCAACGATAATTCTAGCATCATCATCAGCTTGCATAATATACCACATTTCAGTTTTTCCAAATGAATTGTGTCGCTTTTTGGCCAATTCATCATTAGGATGTACTTGAATCGATAAATCTTCACGAGCATCTAAGTATTTAAAAAGCAATGGAAATTGATTCCCAAATCTTTTATAAACTGCCGTTCCCAAAATTTCATTTGGAAATTCATTGATTAATTCGCTTAGTGCTGTTCCTTTATACTCGCCATTTGCAATCACACTAACGTCGCCTTCAACAGTAGACAATTCCCAACTTTCTCCAGTAATATTCGAAGTAATTGGTTTGTTTAGAATTGTTTTTAATTTTTCGCCCCCCCAAATTCTTTCTTTAAGAATAGCTTCGAAACGTAATGGATATATTTTTGATTTCATCTTGTTTTTTTTAATACAAATTTCAACACTTTTGCGATCAAACAATAATACTATTTTGTCAATCTATTGCTGTAATTTTTTAATGGCTTCAAGTGCTTTTGGAATATGACGCGTAGCCATCATACTGTCAAATGTCATAATGATTGTTCCTGTTTTATCAGCAACATAAGTTACTCTGCCAGGCAATAACCCAAATAATCCTGCTGGAACACCAAATAGTTTTCTTATTTTTTTTTCTGAATCGGACAAAAGTATAAAAGGCAATTTAAAGCGTTGAGTAAATTTTTGATGTGACACAACACTATCACTACTAATCCCAATTACCTCTGCTCCCAAATCTTTAAAATCTTCATACTGATCCCTAAAACTACAGGCTTGCGCGGTACATCCTGGAGTATTGTCTTTTGGATAAAAATAAATAACCAATGGCTTTTTACCTATTATTTCTTGACTATCAAAATCATTTCCATAAGTATCTTTTGCAGTAAACTTTGGAATTTTATCTCCTACTTTTAGTTCCATCATTCTCCTTTATAGGTTACAAAATTGCGAGGTGTTTCATAAAGGATCACTTCTAAATCCAAGTCTAATTTTATTCTTTTTCGTATTTTATTCCAAATTACGACTACAATATTTTCTGCTGTAGGATTTAAATCTTGAAATTCAGGAACATCGAGATTCAAATTTTTGTGATCCATTTGATTCTCTACTTCTTCTTTGATAATATCGGTAAGGAATTTTACATCCATGACATAGCCTGTTTCCTGATCTATTTCGCCAGTGACACTTACTATTAATTCATAGTTATGCCCGTGAAAATTAGGATTGTTGCATTTGCCAAAAACGGAATCATTTTGTTCGAATGTCCAGTCTTTTCGATACAAGCGATGCGCTGCATTAAAATGGGCTTTTCTGGATATGGTTACTCTCATATAGTTTTTTGATTGTAGATTATTTTCTGTAATTTATTGACTTCCTGAATTCTGGAAACTGAAATCTGCAATCTTGTTATAATGTATGTTCTTCTAGAAAATGATAAAACTCATCAAAAATAATTTTAAACCAAACCGTATATTTTGATGGATTCAAAAGCATATCACTTTTTACATCTTCAATTTTCATCCATTTCCAGTCTTCAACTTCTTCTGTGTTAATCATTGGTTCTCCATTATAATAACCAATCATAACGTGATCGAGTTCATGCTCTGTCAAACCATTATCAAAAGGGGCTTTATATATAAAATGAAAAAGTTCTTTCAACTCGGTATTAAAACCCATTTCTTCAAACAATCTTCGACTGCCTGCTTGAATATTAGTCTCCCCTTCTCGTTGATGACTGCAACAAGTATTTGTCCATAATAAAGGAGAGTGATATTTTTGATGGGCTCGTTGTTGGAGCATAATTTCCTTTTTCTCATTTAAAACAAAAACAGAAAAAGCACGATGCAAAATAGCTTTTTCATGTGCTTCTAATTTTGGCATTAAACCAATTTGTTCATCTAACTCATTTACTAAAATTACTTTTTCTTCTTCCATAGTACGTATTGATGAAACAAAAGTACAAAAAAGATATCCTTTGTAAAGGCTTTAACATTCTTTTGCTTTTTGTGGAAGCTATTTTTTTGAGAAACCTTTAAATACTTAACCTTAGAAATTACGACTACTCTTTTTTGTATATTTGATACTCTAAATTTGAAATCAATTATATGATTTATATTCGAAAAGCAATCCCCGAAGACCTATCAATATTATTGGAATTTGAACAAGGAATTATAGCAGCTGAACGCCCTTTTGATCCAACACTGAAAGAGGGAGAAATAAGCTATTACGATCTAAAAAAAATGATTACTGCTCATGATGTTGAAGTCGTTGTTGCCGTATTGAACGATCAAATTATTGGTTCTGGATATGCTCGAATTAATAATGCAAAATCCTATTTGAACCATGAATTATTTGCGTATTTGGGTTTTATGTACACCCATCCAGACCATCGCGGAAAAGGAGTAAACAAACAAATTATTGAAGCATTAAGCAACTGGATTCGTTCACAAGGCATATTTGAGATCCGATTGGATGTATATAATGACAACCCTTCGGCAATAAAAGCATATGAAAAGGTAGGATTCAAAAAGCATTTAATCAACATGCGATTGGGTATATAAAAAGCACTATTTCTCTTTTTAAAAAACTGAAACCAATTTTAAATTAGCTAACAACTGTTAAAGATTTTATAAATAGAAATTGATTTGTAAAATACCCGACATTTTGATTGTTATTTGCTCTCTACTTTTGGAGTATAAAAAAACAAACCTTATGAAAACAAGAACCTCATTTTTTTGCATTTTACTATTTCTCCCTTTCTTTTTTTTTCAAGCTTGTGGGCAGAATAAAGAAACAAAAAATAACGCTATGACACCAATCGAAAACAATCAGAGCAAACCTGGTAACCCATATTATTCTCATACCGACACTACAAAACTAAATTTGACGGATGCCGAATGGAAAAAAATCTTACCAGAAGATGTTTATTTGGTTTCCAGAAAAGCCGATACCGAAAGAGCCTTTACAGGTAAATACTGGAACACCGATGTCAAAGGAACCTATTACTGTGCTGCTTGTGGCAATCTGCTTTTTCGTTCTGGAGCCAAATTTGCCAGCAGTTGTGGATGGCCCAGTTTTTTTGAACAGGAAAATAAAAAAAGTGTGGTATTCAAAAACGATAATTCAATCGGAATGGAAAGAATTGAAGCCTTATGTGGTAGATGTGGCGGTCATTTGGGACACTTATTTGATGATGGCCCTGCTCCCACCGGCAAAAGATACTGTATGAATTCTATAGCCCTTGATTTTGAACCTGATGCTAAATAAACAAATAATGAAAACGATATTAACCCTATTAGCTTGCTTACTTATTACTGGAACTTTTTATTCTCAAAACAATAATACTACAAAAAAAATGACACAATCTAATTTTGAAACCATAACCTTAGGCGGTGGATGCTACTGGTGTGTGGAGGCTGTTTATGAAAACTTGAAAGGAGTAAAATCGGTTGTTTCGGGTTTTTCGGGAGGCAAAACATTGAATCCAAGTTATGAAGAAGTTTGCTCTGGCACCACTGGACATGCCGAAGTTGTACAAATTACTTTTGACAAAAACGTAACTACTTTGGATGAAATTTTCAAGGTGTTTTTTACCGTACACGATCCTACAACCCTGAATAGACAAGGAGGAGACAGAGGTACACAATACCGCTCTGTAATTTTTTATAACAATGAAGAACAAAAACAAGAAGCGCAGTCAATTATTGCTGAATTAAAAAACGCAAAGGTATATGACAACCCAATTGTAACTACATTGGAACCTTTTACTAAATTTTATAAAGCCGAAGACTATCATCAAAACTATTATGCCAATAATAAAAATCAGCCTTATTGTCAAATGGTTATTCAACCCAAATTAGAAAAATTTGAAAAAGTATTTAAAGATAAGCTGAAAAGTAAAAAATAATTATATCATTTAAAAGGCGAGATAGTATCTTCGCCTTTTTTTATGCCTTTGACAATAATTAAAATTCTCCATAAATGAACCTCAAAAAACCAAGAATATCAATTGAAGAATTACCCCAAGATTTCATTTATACCAAAAAAATATTGAGTAAAAATGGTACTTTCGAAATATCGCAATTTGTTCTTGAACCCGAAAGTACTGAATATGGTGCCTGTGCTTTCATGATAAATAATGTAAATATTCTATTTCGAACTGCAAAAACTACACCAACCAAAATTGGACAATTTGTGACACTTTGGAAAAGAGTAAACCAAGGACCTATCCAACCTTTTGATAGTACCGATGCTATTGATGTATTTATCATTAGCGCCCGAAAAGGAGATCACTTCGGATTATTTATTTTTCCAAAATCTGTTCTTATTAATAACCAAATTGTTTCAGATACAAAAGAAGGAAAACGGGCTATCCGAGTTTACCCTCCTTGGGATCGCACTACTAGTAAACAAGCCCAAAAAACACAGAAATGGCAATCGGATTATTTCTTGGAAGTTACCCAAGATGAAAAAATAGACCTAAAACGTGCAAAATTACTCCTCCCTACAAAATACTAAAAAACTACAATTTCAAAAATAAAGCTTAATTTCAACACCTTACTAATTTAAAAGAAAATGAAAGAAAAAATTGTACAAAACCAAGTATTTTTCCTCTTATTCCTATTAATCATAGGTTTAAATTTAACTCTGGCGCAAGAAAAAAAAGTAGCGCCAACTTCTCAAGAATTATACAACGAAATTGCAGCAATGGATACTGTCCTTTTCGATGCATTTAATGCAAAAGACATGGCCAAATTCAAACCACTTTTTACCGAAGATCTTGAATGGTATCAAGACAATGGCGGATTACTTTCTTACGAAACCGTTTTTACCAATTTTGAAAAAATGTTTAAAAACGAAAACAAACTCACTAGACAATTAGTGAAAGGAAGTCTTGAGGTGCATCCCATAAAAGATTTTGGTGCAATTGAAATTGGCGTTCATCAATTCCGACACATGGAAAACGGAAAAGAAGAAATTGGCACTTTTAAATTTGTAATGATTTGGAAAAAAGTAAACAATCAATGGAAACTATCAAGGGTGATAAGCTATGATCATTAATTTAAATAAAATTTAAAAACCAAAATCTGGCTGATTTATTTACTTTTATACATCAAAAAAAGAATTCAATAAATTAAAAAAATGATCATTAGAAAAGCTTTAATTGAAGATATTAAACAGATTCAAGCAGTGCGAAATTCGGTAACAGAAAATACTTTGTCAGACCCTAACTTGGTAACAGACGAAGATTGCAAAGAATTCTTAACAATAAGAGGAAAAGGTTGGGTTTGTGAAATTGATAATGAAATTGTTGGTTTTGCAATTGTAGATTTAAAAGAAAATAATATTTGGGCATTGTTTTTAAATCCTAAATTTGAGAAAAAAGGAATTGGCAAACAGCTTCATGATTACATGCTTGATTGGTGTTTTGAGCAGACAAAAAACACTCTTTGGCTAGGCACTTCACCAATGACAAGAGCGGAATATTTTTATAGAAAAGCAGGCTGGGTAGAAATTGGCACTCACGGTAAAAACGAAATAAAATTTGAAATGACCCATAACAATTGGATATCAAAAAAGGAGAATCAATCTTTTATTAACCCGTAAAATTTAGCTTTCTTTGCATCCTCAAAAAAATGAAATATGAAATGAGCATAACTTTAAATTGGCAAGTAGCACCAATTAGGCATGCAAATTACATATGACCGATAAAAAACAATACATATCAACATATGAAAGCACTTACCTTCTCCAAGTTTGGAGACTCCAATGTTCTTGAATATAAAGAAATACCTGCACCAATTTTAAAAACCGATGAGATTTTGGTCGAAATGAAAGCTATTGGCCTCAACTTTGCCGATGTGTACAGACGAAAAGGGAATTATCACCTCAAAGGAAATCCCCCATTTATTGCGGGTTACGAAGGCGCCGGAATTGTAGTTAATGCCAATGGAAATTCCGAATTTAAAATTGGAGACCGAGTCGCTTTTGCCGACGTTCCTTTTGCCAATGCCGAGTTCGTTGCCGTTCCTCTTGAACATGTAATTCCGTTGCCTGAAAATATTTCTTTCGAAACCGCAGCTACAATTCTATTACAAGGTTTAACCGCTCATTATTTGGCAACTGACAGTCACAAAACACAAAAAGGAGAAACCGTTTTGGTTCATGCTTCTGCTGGAGGAGTTGGGCAATTCTTAACACAAATCAGTAAACTTTTGGGCGCGAGAGTTATCGGACTGACATCATCTGCTGAAAAAGCATCCGTTTCAAAACAAAATGGAGCCGACGCTGTTTTTCTATATTCTGAAAATTGGAAAACACAGGTATTCGATTTTTGTCCAAATGGTGTTGATGTTGTTTACGATAGTATTGGCAGTACTTTGACGGATAGTTTTGAAGTCACTAAAGAATGTGGCCAAGTTGTGTTCTTCGGAATGGCCGGTGGTGATCCCGAATTGGTAAACCCAAGAATGTTGATGGATACATCCAAAACATTAACGGGTGGCGATTTGTGGAGTTATTTAAAATCGAAAGAAGAACGAATTAAAAGAGCACATCATTTATTTGATTGGATTGCAAATGGAGATATTACCATTGCAGCACCGACTACTTTCAAACTATCCGAAGGGAAATTGGCACATGATTATCTGGAAAGCCGAAAAAGCACTGGAAAAATTATCTTGATCCCATAATACATTAAACTCCATAAACACTTTAAAAACCTCGATCGACTCGAGGTTTTTTATTTTTATACCTTATTATAAAAAACTAAAACAGAAATCAAACAATTGTTAAAACCTTAAATTACAATATGTTTTAATATTAAAAAACCGAAATTATAATTAAATTTGATTTTTACATTTGGCTTTATAAGTCAAAATTCTAATCAAACCTTATAAAATGAAAAAATCAGTTTTAATTTTATTTTTACTTTCCTATCCCGTAATGGCACAATTCCAAAAAGCAACCGCCCCAATAGCCGATAAAAAAGAGCACATTCGAACCATTCATGGAGAGAGCGTCAACGATCCTTATTATTGGATGTATGATTATTTTGGAAAAGGACCTGATAGCACAAAAGCCGTTGATTATCTAAAAGCAGAGAATGCTTATCTAGAAACAGTAATGAGCGCTACCCAAAAATTACAAGCTGATTTATTTACAGAAATGAAACTTCGAATAAAAGAAAAAGACGAAAGTGTTCCTTTATTCAAAAACGGCTATTTTTATTATACTCGAACAGAAAACGGGAAAGAATATTATAAATATTGCCGAAAAAAAGGGAATTTAAATGCTAAAGAAGAAGTACTATTAGACGTCGATGAGATGGCGAAAGGACATTCCTACTATGGTGTAACTGGTTTTGAAATAAGTGATGACAATAAATTATTGGCTTTTGGAGTAGACGAAGTCAGCCGAAGACAATATACGATTTACATTAAAAACCTAGAAACTGGAGAACTTCTGAAGGATGCCGTTATAAATACAGAAGGACAAGCGGTATGGGCAAGTGACAACAAAACTTTTTTTTATACTTCAAAAAATCCGGTTACGCTATTGTCCGAAAAAATATTCCGTCACACACTTGGTACCGAAAGCACGAATGATGTAGAAGTCTTTCAGGAAAAGGATCCTAGCAATTACATCGGTGTTGCAAAAACCAAGAACAACAAATACATTATGATTTATTCGGTTGCCACAATGTCTTCTGAAATCAGAATGATAAAAGCCGAAAATCCAACGGATTCTTTCACTGTTTTTCAACCTCGATTAAAAGACGTACTTTATGATGTTGTTACTTTAGACAATAAATTTTTAATTCGAACCAATAAAGATGGTGCCAATAATTTCAAATTAATGGAATGCCCTTTAGACAAAACAGAATCTGCCAATTGGAAAGAAGTTATTCCTAATCGATCTGATGTTTTACTACAAGGAGTTGAAGAATTTAAAGATTTCATAGTAATCAATGAACGCAAAAATGGTTTAGCAAGTATGAGAGTTCGAAACGCAAAGGATAATTCGGAGCATTATATCAATTTCGGCGAGCCAACTTACACCGCAGATTTTGGACCAAATCCGGAATACAACAGCAAAACCTTCCGTTTTGAGTACACTTCATTGACTACTCCAAATTCTACTTTTGATTATAATATGATTTCAAAAGACAAAAAATTGATGAAGCAACAAACCGTTTTGGGTGGTTACAATTCAAAAGATTATACAACAGAACGTTTGTATGCAACCGCAAAAGACGGCACTAAAATTCCCATTTCAATTGTTTACAAAAAAGAATTTCAAAAAAACGGAAAAGCACCTTTGTTACTTTATGCGTATGGAAGTTATGGAAACAGTACAGACGCGAGATTTTCAAGTGACCGCTTGAGTTTATTAAATAGAGGTTTTGCATTTGCTATTGCACACATTAGAGGGGGCCAAGAAATGGGACGTCAATGGTATGAAGATGGTAAACTGATGAAAAAGAAAAACACATTTACTGATTTTATTGATTGTTCCCAATTTTTAATTCAAGAAAAATTCACCAGCAAAGAACATTTGTATGCATTGGGAGGAAGTGCAGGTGGCCTTTTGATGGGAGCTGTTGTAAACTTGGCACCAGAACTTTATAATGGTGTCATTGCCGCGGTTCCGTTTGTTGATGTAGTAAACACTATGCTTGATGAAAGTATTCCGCTTACTACGAATGAATTTGACGAATGGGGAAATCCAAAAAATAAAGAGGCTTATTTATACATAAAAAGTTATAGCCCTTATGAAAATGTAGAAAAGAAAAACTACCCTAATATGCTTGTTACAACTGGCCTACACGACAGTCAAGTACAATACTTTGAACCATCGAAATGGGTAGCCAAATTAAGAGATATGAAAACCGACAATAACTTGTTATTGCTTCACACTAATATGAATTTTGGGCATGGTGGAGCAAGTGGTCGTTTTGATTATTTAAAAGATGTAGCCTTAAATTTTGCTTTTCTTTTAAATTTAGAAGATATAAACAATTAAACCACTATGGACTTAAAGTCCATAGATTGATTTGGCAGACTGAAAGTCTGTGATGTTGAAAAGTAAAATCCATCGCAAATTCGGATATTTAAAGACTTGGAAAAAAAATAATTTACGAATTTGCGGTGGATATTTTTAGAACCTGAAAGGAAAACACACTAAAGCACATCGTTTTAGCTATTTTTGAAACCAATAAAAAAGGGGGTTTCAATACAGGAGAGCACTGAAATTACTTTTTTGACAATACATTAAAATCAATCGAGTTACATACTTAAACACCAAATATTAAGTCGAATGACATTAATCTTTTCAGCTGTTTTTAATGGCTGTGAATACTATTGACCAACATTATCATAATGAAATATTGCAATTTATAGAAAAACACATTCCTAAAACCTCTTAAGAATGAAATTCGTTTCTATAATATTTAATGTTTGGTTGTGTATTAAGTCAAAAAAAATAATAACCAAATTCTATATTAGATGTTGTGTAGCTGGAATATACAATGAAAACGAACAACTTTAAAAAGAAGAAAGATTATTCTCTTTTGTTTTAAAAATAAGAGGGAGCTATTTAAAAAAAAGGCTCCGATTAAAAAATCGGAGCCTTAACTATTTTAATTTATATACCAATTGAAACAGTAACTTTCCAATGCAGCATCTGTTTAAAACAAATGGTATTTACTGCATCGAAACAATTATAAATTCGCTTCGTCTGTTGGCTTGGTGTTCTTCATCGGAACATTTTACACCATCGGAACATGGATTGACCAATTGAGATTCTCCATATCCTTTCCCGATTAATCGTGCTGAATTAATACCGTTTTTAACCAACCAAGCCACTGTAGCTTTGGCTCTTCTATCGGATAATTTCTCGTTGTAAGCAGCGGTTTGGCGGCTATCGGTATGCGAACGAACTTCGATTTTCATCGCTGGGTATTGCTGCATAACGGTCAATACTTTGGCCAACTCGTAACTGGCATCCTTACGAATGTATGACTTGTCCAAATCAAAATAAATCATCGGAATGTCCAAGGTTTTGGCCAAATCTGTTCCTACGGTTATTGGCTTGATTCTTCGCTCCAACTCCATCGAGTAGTCTTTGCTTCCGCTGAAACTTTTTGATCTAACTGATCCTTCTTTGGTTTGATAGTCCTCTTTCTCGGCTCTTACATAATACGTTTTACTGCAATCTACTGCAAAACTATACCTGCCTTGAGCATCGGTTTGGGCAACTTGCAACGGTTTGAAATTGGAATCAAATAAACTCATCTTTGCATTCGACACTATTTCTTTGGTTTCTTGATCTGTTATCAAGCCCGAAAGCATTTGATCACAAATCAATTTTTTGTACTCCACAAATCGGTAAATATCATCGTATCCTTTTCCGCCTTCTCTATTGGATGTGAAAAATCCATTGCGCTTTTTATTGATTAAAAACGCAAAATCATCTTGATTACTATTTATTGGCTCCCCAACGTTTTGAATGCCATAAAAACTATCATCTACCTCTTTTCTGGCCACAAAAATATCCAATCCTCCTAAACCTGGGCGGCCATCGCTGGCAAAAAACAATTCATTTTCTTCCGATACAAACGGAAAGGTTTCTCGGCCTTCGGTATTGATTTCCGGCCCTAGATTCTCTGGAGTTCCATATGTACCATCTTGATTGATTTTAACCCTAAACAAATCCGACTGCCCTAATGTCCCAGGCATATCCGAGGCAAAATACAGGGTTTTTTCGTCTTGGCTTAATGCTGGGTGAGCCACGCTGTATTCATTGCTGTTAAATGGCAATTCTGCTACATTGCTCCACTCGCCTTCTTTATTCAGAGTGGCTTTGTAGAGTTTTAATAAAGTGTTTTTACTCGAATCTCTTCCTCTTTTGCCCTCTAGGTAGTTGTTTCGTGTAAAATACATGGTTTTGCCGTCTTGGGTAAATATCGGAGTTGATTCATTGAACTTCGAATTGATAGTACGTACAAATCGTTCCGGAATTCCCATCTCTCCATCGGGTTTCATCTCTGATGCATACAAATTGGTAAAGGATTTGTTGGTCCATTTGAATACTTTCTTGGAAACACCTCCAGTATCTCTTGCGGAAGCAAATACTAATTTATCGCCTAAAAAGGAACTCCCATAATCTGAAAATGCCGAATTAACTCCTGCATCCACTACTTGAAAACGTCCCGAATTGGCCTTGATTTCCTCTAGATAATTTTTATTCTCTTTGAATAATATCCCTCTTTTATCGTTACCACTTTTTAAATTAAACTGTTCCAACATTTGATCCGACTTTTTGTAATCTCCTGTTGATTTTAAGGTCTGTGAGTAGCGGTAATAATATTCGGCCTCTTGATTGGGATACAATGTAAATAGTTGCTCATACCATTTTGATGCTTGTGGCAATTCGGCTTTAAAATAATAGGCATTCCCTAACTTTTGAAACATCTTTTCGTCTTGGTATCCTTTGGCTGCCACTTTCTCATAATTGACTATGGCATCGACATAAGCATAACGATCGTAATTGACATCAGCTTTGGCAACTGTTTTTTTTTGGGCGTACCCTGAGGTCAACAAAAGCAATATAAAAAGGCTATATAGTGTAGTTTTAATTTTCATAGGTGTGGTTTTAAAAGAATCTTGGGGAGATAATTTTGTCAAACTTGTTAAACAATTCGTATCGCAAAAAGATTTCGTGGGAACCCGAATTGTATTGTGCCAATTCTGTTGTGTCAAAATCATAACTGTATCCTATAAACCATGAATCGCTGGCTTGGAAGCCCACCATGGCGCTCATCGCAGCACTCCATCTGTAGGCTAATCCCGCTACGAATTTTTCGTTCATCATGAAATTGGCGCTCACGTCCACCTGAAGTGGTGCTCCTTGTACGTATTTGCTTTGCAACGAGGGTTTGAATTTTAGACTTGGATTTAAATCAAATACGTATCCTGCTATCAGGTAATAATTGATTTTCTCGGTGGCAATATGGCTGCTTGAACTCGAGGTGGCCGTCCCATCAAAATGTACCGTTTCGATTAAATTGGGCGCTGACAATCCTAAATAACCATTATCCGAATGCAAGTAAAACCCAACTCCAATATTGGGCGAAAATTTATTGTCGATATTCTCTTCAAAAATAGCATCGCCTGGCTTTTGTTTCAGTTTTGTAAAATCAACGTTTAATAAATTTGCGCTACCTTTTATTCCAAATGACATTTTATATTTATAATTTACAGGGATAGTGTATGAGAAATCAACGGCTATATTGTTCTCATCCGATGGCCCTATTTGATCGTTTACAAATGACAATCCCAAGCCTACTTTACTATCATTTATTGGTGTATTGATCGAAAAGGTGTTCGTCACCGGTGCGCCATCTATTCCTACCCATTGATTGCGGTGTAATGCAAAAATACTCATGGCTTGTCGAGATCCTGCATAACCTGGATTCACGACTATCGTATTGTACATGTATTGGGTGTATTGCGCATCTTGTTGGGCAAAGCCTACAAAGGATAAAAGCATTAATACCAACCCTATTATTTTCGTTTTCATGTGTGTGTTTTTTTTAAGCTTAGGGACTTATCCAACTATTTTCTGTTCAAATACAAATATCCTGATTTCTCAAATGCATTATTGGCACTGTCTCTGTATTTCAGTATATAAAAATAGGTTCCTACGGGTAATTCTGATGATTTCTCTATGGTTACTCGACCTTCGGAAACTCCTTTAAAAGCCCTATCTTCATTATTGTAATGCTCGCGTTCGAATACTAAAACACCCCAACGGTTGAAGATCTCTATCGAATTCTCCGGATAACATTCTAAGCCTTTTACATAAAACTTGTCATTGATCCCTGCCGAACCATCAGGTGACACTGCATTGAAGACTTCTATTGCACAGCCCGAAACACTCAGTACCGTTGGATTATCATCCACCAAATTCAACTCGTCCGATTTATCTTCTACTACTTTTCCGCTTGGTGCGGTACCATAAACAGTAGCTTGATTTGAAATACTTCCTAAATTAATATCTGATTGCTTAATAAAATACAAGCCCGAGAAATGTGTCGTACTGACTTCTCCTATGGCCAATGTTAATGGAGATCCTGACATGATAACTCCTGGTAATGGATCACTAATAGTTACATTACTCAATGGTGTATTACCTGTATTGGTTATTTCAAAACTGTAGGTAATGGTTTCCCCTGGCTGTGCATATCCATCGTTGTTCTCATCCCTGAATTTCGCCGTTTTCACTAAAGCAATACTAGGCCTTTCTACTACAATAGTGATCGTGGCTTGACTGCAATTGCTAGGATTGGCTTTCTCACAAATGCTGTAATTTAAGCTATAGCTACCCCCTGGTGTATTGCCCAACACATTCAACAGCCCATCTGTTCCTATTGTGAAATTTGGACTTGGTGTCAATGTGATACTTACATCTGAAGCCTTAGCCGGCAATCCATTGATTGTGTCATTTGACAATACATTGAGAACTCCTGTTAATGCTTGAGTTCCATCTACTGTTCCTGCATCGTCATTGACCGCTAGAATATCGGCATAGGTTTTACAACTGATTCCAAAATCTAAATTCAAATTAACTTTTACTGATTCTGTAAACTGAGCGTACAAAATAGTATTGGTGGTTAAACCACAGTCAACATAACTTTTTGATTTTTCTGTACGCGCTTGTTTTAGTGTTCCGCTTGGCAATACTTTAACCAATCCAGAAGCTGACATCGCCTCAGAAGCTTGTTCGAAATTAGCTTCTTTTATAAACTCAATTTTATATTCTCCATAAGCTCCTTGTGGCGCTCTTGTTCTCCAATAGCCTTCAACTCCCATCGTTACGCTTCTGGAGAATCCATTAGGACCCGTTACAAATATATTAGGAACATTTGTGGTTCCATTTCCAAATCCGGCTGCGTTCAATTCTCCCGCATTTTGGATCCCTTTATAACTTCCATCGCCATTAAAATCAATCCATTCCCATTTACTGAAATCAATTACGCCATTTGCATCTGGTATGTTTTTAGTCACAAGACCATCGTTATTGGCATCGTACCACTCATCTTGCACTCCATTGTTGTTTAAATCGTACCATACAAAATCACCTAAAACTAATAAATCAGTTTTATTATATCCAAAATCAATCTTTTGATATTTACAATCTTCTACTTTTAATATCAAGAAACTTGGTGTTGTATTATACAACTCTTGGGCCGCATTCAAATTCGCGTCTTGAACCTGGATTACATAATCCCCTGGTATCATTCCTGTAAATGAATAGGAGCCATCTGCTTTGGTTAGACGCAATAAAACTGGACCTGTAGTAGTATTTATTGGTTTTAAAGTAATTGGTACATTGGCCAATGGCGCATTATTTGAAGCATTAAATACTTTTCCTGAAATTGCTGTAGATGAATTACAAGTAACTGTTACTGTTACAACGGCTGTAGTGCAATTAGCTGGGCGTACTAGTTCACAAATAGAATAGGTTAATGTATACGTTCCTGCTGGGGTATTAGCCGCTAATGCAATACTACCATCAGCGCTTAATGTCATATAACCACTTGGATCCGCTGTAACAGTAGTTACTGCTACATTGCTTATAGTAGCTGGATCCAATGCTACAAAATCATTCGATAAAACATTCAAAACTGCTTGCGTTGTTGTGCTACTCGCTATTGGACCTGCCAAATCAATATCTGCAAAAATTACTGGTGGTGCCGGATCGGGAACTTTTTCTATGTCTATAGTGATGCTAGCGGTATCACATACTAATGGCGCTGCCACAGAACATATTTGATACTGTAATACGTAAGATCCTATTGCTGTACCAGCGGTAACATTCAAAGTACCATCGGTATTGATTGTTATGCCTGATGGGTAGCTTCCTACTTGGGATACGGTTACTGTATTTACTGTAGATGTTGTTAATAACACTCCATTTACGGTGTCGTTCAACAGTATGTTATCGGTTGTGCCACCAAATGTATCGTATATGGGTAATAATGCATCATCTTGAGCATCGATTGTATTCACCACTACCACTGAAATTACTGTTTCGCAATTGGCTGGATTCGTTACTTCACAGATTCTATATTCTACATTATAATTACCTGCTGGGGTATTTGCTCCAACACTTACTGTTCCATCTGCATTCAAGGTTAATCCTGTTGGGACACTTACTCCTGTCAAGGTTACTTCTCCTGGGTTGGTTCCGATCACTACTGGACTTCCGTTTAAGGTGTCGTTGGCTACTAATATCGCTGTTGTTCCGCCTGGTAATCCATTGATACTTGGAGTCGTTTCGGTTACGGCATCTATTACTGGAACTCCAACTACTACCACTGAAATTACTGTTTCGCAATTGACTGGATTCGTTACTTCACAGATTCTATATTCTACATTATAATTACCTGCTGGGATATTTGCTCCAACGCTTACTGTTCCATCTGCATTCAAGGTTAATCCTGTTGGGACACTTACTCCTGTCAAGGTTACTTCTCCTGGGTTGGTTCCGATCACTACTGGACTTCCGTTTAAGGTGTCGTTGGCTACTAATGTCGCTGTTGTTCCACCTGGTAATCCATTAATACTTGGAGTCGTTTCGGTTACGGCATCTATTACTGGAACTCCAACTACTACCACTGAAATTACTGTTTCGCAATTGACTGGATTCGTTACTTCACAGATTCTATATTCTACATTATAATTACCTGCTGGGGTATTTGCTCCAACACTTACTGTTCCATCTGCATACAAGGTTAATCCTGTTGGGACACTTACTCCTGTCAAGGTTACTTCTCCTGGGTTGGTTCCGATCACTACTGGACTTCCGTTTAAGGTGTCGTTGGCTACTAATGTCGCAGTTGTTCCACCTGGTAATCCATTAATACTTGGAGTCGTTTCGGTTACGGCACATATAACATTTGAGATAACAATATCTGCTGATTGTAAAGATATGCAACCTGCTGTGTTGGTTACTGTGAAAGTATAGCTTCCAGCATTAGCGTTTACCAATCCAGATGATGAAATACTCACATCACTCGGTGTGAATTCATAAATATTAGCCGAATTAAAATCTATAATTTGGAAACTACCATTAGCGGAACTACAGTTAGGTTGTGTTACCGTTCCTATTGTAGGTTGGTATTGAGGCTGCTCGGTTACTGTTACGGTGGATGTATTGTCAACTGTACAAGGTGAAGTCGCGGCTTGTGTGTACGTGTAAGTTCCGGCTCCTGCTAACGCTGGCGTCCAAGTTCCTCCCACTGCTTCTCCTGTAATGGATGCATATAATTGCGCTTCTGTTACTGTACTTCCTGCGCAGATTACCAAACTTCCGCTTGTTCCTGCACTTGCTGGTAATGCTTGTTCGGTTACTGTTACGGTGGATGTATTGTCAACTGTACAAGGTGAAGTCGCAGCTTGCGTGTACGTGTAAGTCCCGGCTCCTGCTAACGCTGGCGTCCAAGTTCCTCCCACTGCTTCTCCTGTAATGGATGCATATAATTGCGCTTCTGTTACTGTACTTCCTGCGCAGATTACCAAACTTCCGCTTGTTCCTGCACTTGCCGGTAATGCTTGTTCGGTTACTGTTACGGTGGATGTATTGTCAACTGTACAAGGTGAAGTCGCGGCTTGCGTGTACGTGTAAGTCCCGGCTCCTGCTAATGCTGGCGTCCAAGTTCCTCCCACTGCTTCTCCTGTAATGGATGCATATAATTGCGCTTCTGTTACTGTACTTCCTGCGCAGATTACCAAACTTCCGCTTGTTCCTGCACTTGCCGGTAATGCTTGTTCGGTTACTGTTACGGTGGATGTATTGTCAACTGTACAAGGTGAAGTCGCGGCTTGTGTGTACGTGTAAGTCCCGGCTCCTGCTAACGCTGGCGTCCAAGTTCCTCCCACTGCTTCTCCTGTAATGGATGCATATAATTGCGCTTCTGTTACTGTACTTCCTGCGCAGATTACCAAACTTCCGCTTGTTCCTGCACTTGCCGGTAATGCTTGTTCGGTTACTGTTACGGTGGATGTATTGTCAACTGTACAAGGTGAAGTCGCGGCTTGCGTGTACGTGTAAGTCCCGGCTCCTGCTAACGCTGGCGTCCAAGTTCCTCCCACTGCTTCTCCTGTAATGGATGCATATAATTGTGCTTCTGTTACTGTACTTCCTGCGCAGATTACCAAACTTCCGCTTGTTCCTGCACTTGCCGGTAATGCTTGTTCGGTTACTGTTACGGTGGATGTATTGTCAACTGTACAAGGTGAAGTCGCGGCTTGCGTGTACGTGTAAGTTCCGGCTCCTGCTAATGCTGGCGTCCAAGTTCCTCCCACTGCTTCTCCTGTAATGGATGCATATAATTGCGCTTCTGTTACTGTACTTCCTGCGCAGATTACCAAACTGCCGCTTGTTCCTGCACTTGCCGGTAATGCTTGTTCGGTTACTGTTACGGTGGATGTATTGTCAACTGTACAAGGTGAAGTCGCAGCTTGCGTGTACGTGTAAGTCCCGGCTCCTGCTAATGCTGGCGTCCAAGTTCCTCCCACTGCTTCTCCTGTAATGGATGCATATAATTGCGCTTCTGTTACTGTACTTCCTGCGCAGATTACCAAACTTCCGCTTGTTCCTGCACTTGCCGGTAATGCTTGTTCGGTTACTGTTACAGTGGATGTATTGTCAACTGTACAAGGTGAAGTCGCGGCTTGTGTGTACGTGTAAGTTCCGGCTCCTGCTAACGCTGGCGTCCAAGTTCCTCCCACTGCTTCTCCTGTAATGGATGCATATAATTGCGCTTCTGTTACCGTACTTCCTGCGCAGATTACCAAACTTCCGCTTGTTCCTGCACTTGCCGGTAATGCTTGTTCGGTTACTGTTACAGTGGATGTATTGTCAACTGTACAAGGTGAAGTCGCGGCTTGTGTGTACATGTAAGTCCCGGCTCCTGCTAACGCTGGCGTCCAAGTTCCTCCCACTGCTTCTCCTGTAATGGATGCATATAATTGCGCTTCTGTTACTGTACTTCCTGCGCAGATTACCAAACTGCCGCTTGTTCCTGCACTTGCCGGTAATGGCGTATCGGTTGGCGTATTATTAGTGTTGGCTGTTCCTGAAACATCGCTTACATCAACTCCTTGCGGATTCTTTCCTGTGGCTGTTGCCGTATTGACTACTTTTCCAGCATCGATATCCGATTGTTTGATGGCGTATGTTCCTGTTACTGTTGAATTAGTAGCGCCTGGTGCTAAACTTGCTATTGGGCTATTCGTTATCGTTACTCCAACCATCGCATCGGTTACAGCGATATTGCTTAACGTAACATTTCCAGTATTGGTTACCGCAAAAGTGTACGTAATCTCATCGCCTACTGCTACTGTTCCGCATACTACTGCTGTTTTTACCAAAGCCAATGAGGACGTTTGAGGTAAAGTAGTAACTAAAGGATCATCAAGTAAGATAGTTGATCCCGAAATATCTGAAATGCCAGTATTCCCATCTGGGTCCGTACCGCTTGCAGATGCACTGTTAGTCACATCACCTGCATCTACGTCAGATTGTTTGATGGTATAGGTTCCTTTAATTGTACTATTTGTTGCGCCAACTGCCAAAGTAGCAATTGGATTTCCTGTTAAAACAATTCCTGGCAAGGCATCGGTTGCCGAAACATTGGTTAAGGGAACATTTCCAGTATTGGTTACTGCAAAAGTATACGTAATCACATCGCCTACGGCACCAGAACCTCCTACTACAGCGGTCTTAACTAATGCCAAAGAAGGTTCTGGTACTTGCAATGAAGCAGCGTTTACTGCTATAAATGCACAATCCGACTCTCCTGAAAAAGTTACAACGAGTCTATTTACTTGTGAAGCATTAACGGCTGTAATACCCATATTAGATAACTCTAATGAAACTAGTCTTATATCTCTAGTTTCATTTGCAGCTGCTAAAGCGCCATTCATTTGAAAGCGATCCAAAAGATATGTTCCCATTACAGCAATACCATTAAAACCAATAGACACTTCTGTTCCTACAGTAACACCTGCCGAATTGACAAATTTAACCTTATCAAATGCAGTTGCATGGGGAACCGCAATTTGAGAAATTACAAAATCTGGTACACCATCACCAATTGCACTTGTATTAATAGCACCAGAACCAACAGTAAATGATGCTGCACCAGCATTAATATTTGCTATTCCTGTCCCTAAACTCAAACCACGAATACCATCTTTTAATTTTGATGCCGTTTCAGCAGTGGTAGCTGTTGCACCAGCTAGCGGAGGGACTAAAGTGCCCGTAGCAAGACTACCATCAATATTGGCTCCTTGCATAAAGAAAGTAGATGTAATATTCCAATTAACAGTATTAATGGGCAAATTCTTGAACAATGAAGGTGTAAAAGTTTGTCCATTGGCCGTTAAAGCCGCGTCATTGACTCCTGTAGAATAAACGGTAGCTCCAATTCGAAAAGCCAATAAATTATTTTCCGAAGTTGGCCTATTTCCAGCAGCAGTAGCAGTGTTAGAAGTCCAATACCCATTCCAGTCCGTATAAATTCTTGTTGCGGCGGTTTGCGCAGTAAGACACTCACTAAAAAGAAAAATTAGTAAAAAAAGGCAACTAAAAAAGAATTGGGCAAGAGAAGACAAAAACACAATAGATCTACTATTGCAATTAAAGTATTTTTTTTTCATAAAAAGGTTTTAAAAATTCAATTTGGATGTTTCTATTAATAAAAACAACTGGCAAAAAGGTGGTATTTTTGCTTACGCTAAAAAACTAGCATTAACAACTAATAATTAAAACAAGCTTTTTTGTTGAAAACTTATTTTGGAGCAAAAGTAAATAACACAGAATCATTAAGATGATTGAAAATTGCCATCACCTATTGATTATGGATATAATTTTGATATACAACATTTTATAATACAGTGTCTACAAAGAAGTACACCTATAGTTGTAATCATATTCAAACCAGATTATATATTTGAAAGCTATTTCTTCTAAATTCTTCTTCAAAACCAAATTTTTAATTTAAAAATACAATAGCATTCTTCATTTAAAAATAAATCTCGAGTTCTCGCTTTTATAAAACTATCCAGTTTGATTAAGCAGTCAAGATTTTGGATTTATACCAAATAAAAATTAAACCAAATACATTTCTATCTCGATGTTTCTTTACCAAGAGTAATAGGGTTAAGCTTTTTTTCTCGCAAAGACGCAAAAGGCGCTAAGATCGGACGAATCACTTTGCGCCTTTGCGTCTTTGCGAGAATCATAATTTATAAATATGTGAGAGAATTTCTGAAACTTATTAATATATAAGTTTCTACAAAAGACAATCTTGTTGGACTAATATATATTTGTTGGGTATTAAAAATTCAAATTATACACACTATTACCTATTTAAGCTAAGGCAATACCAACTAATTTTTAAGAATTTAAAAATCAATCACATACCTCTAAAATAAAGATTCAATAATCGTATTTCAAAAACAGTATACGATCAAATCAAGCTGGAATTAAAAGCAGTATTTCTTTTTCTAAAAGAGTCAGGAGGTTCATTATTATTCAACTTTTTAAAAGCGACACAAAAATTACTATAGCCACTAAAACCTAGGTCGGTAGCTATATTTGCAATAGGCTCTGTTGTTTCTATTAATAAGGATTTGGCTCTTTCTATTTTAATTTTAAGTATATATTGATAAGGGGTCATGCCAATATATTTTGAAAACATTCGTATAAAATGATGATTTTTCCAACGGGTTATAGCCGCCAAATCATCAATTTCAATTTTATCATTAATATGTTCGTTAATATAACTCACAACCTGTTTTATTCTCAAAGGCGAATCATCAGTTATTACTTCATCAGATCGTACTATATCAATTTTTTTATGGATATAATTATTTAAAACAATCGAAACAGTAGTCAACAAATCAATTGATTTAAAAGGCTTTACCAAAAAACCATAAGGCCTTGTTTTTTTCGCTCTATCCAATGTAACAGTATCGGAAAAAGAGGTTAAATACAAAAAAGGAATGGTGTCTAAATGCAACAGATAATTTCCTAAGTCTATCCCATCTTCCTCTCCTTTTAGATTGATATCCAAAAGTATTAATTGTGGTTTATTCAAATTGATAATTTCCTTGGCCTTTGCTACATTAGAAACATTAGCAATGACTTCATATCCATTATCAGTCAATATGTTTTTTATATCATTGGCTATCAAAAATTCATCTTCGACTACAAGTATCAGCGGTTTACTCATGATTATTACTATCAAAAATTATATTGTATTGTAATCCTTCCTCATTAATAAGCGATAGACTACCCCCTATTTGTTCTACCAACAAAGACACTAACTCCATCCCAAATGAATTTTTCTTTTTATATTGATAATCAATACCAATCCCATAATCTATTACAACAAGTTGATATACAGTATCGTTCACGTTTTTTATATCAATGCTAATCAAACCAGAAGAAACATTGGGATAAGCATATTTAATCACATTTGTTATTAATTCATTAATTATTAAGCCAATTGGAATCGCTATTGAGATATCTAAAAACACATTATTTGCATTAACTTTTGCAACTATTTTTGTTGTATCCTTTGAGGATGATTCAATAATTGTTTCACACAAACAGCTAATATATTCTTGTATATCGACTTTTTCTACTTGGGGACTTTGATATAAATTTTGATGGATCAATGCTATTGCTCCAATTCTGGACTGACTTTTCTCGATAAAATCATGAATATCATTATCGGCTCCATTTCTAGCTTGACTTCGTAACAAACTCATTACCAATTGCAAATTATTTTTAACCCTATGATGTATTTCTTTTAACAAAACTTCTTTTGTTTTGAGTAATTGTTCGAGTTTGGCTAATGAATTTTCTATTAGCACGTTTTTTTCTTCAATTGTTTTACTTTTATCCGATACTAGCTGATTAAAAATCTTTTCTTTTTTAAACTTATAAAAGAAAAATAAAAATAACAAAACAGCAAATAACAATATTGTAATAAAAAAATACATTTTATAATTACTTTTCTGCAATTCCAAAATCATTTTTTGCTTGTCAATGAAATTATTTTTGATTTCAATCTCTTTTTGATTCAAATCATATTTAGTCAACAAATACAGAATTCGCTCCTTATTTTCATTTTCCGTTTTATTTTTTTGCCATTCCGAATATTTTTTTAATAAATCATACGCTTTCTTATAATTCCCTATGGATTTTTCATTATCTGCGTAATCAAAATAAAAAGCAGCAGTATTGATACCAATGTATTGTGAATTATTCTTTATCAACTCTTGCTCTATTTTTTTAAAATAAATACTAGCTTCTGCAGTTTGATTAATTTGATGGTAAGATTTTGCTAATTGATAATCAATACGTGTTTTTGAGTTTTCGTAATCAACATTCAACTCTTTCGCTTTATTACAATAAATAATACTTAAATCGTAATTTTTTTTTAAATAACACAAATCTGCATGTAACAAATAATAAAATGCCTTTAACCCTTTATTATCTATCTTTTGTAATAAAACATTGATTTTATTTAAGTTGCTTGAAACAGGTGCTACTTTCTTTAGTTTAAGGTTAATTTCGGTATTAAACAACAACAAAATGGTATAACTTTGAATGTCAATATTTTTGATTTCGTTTGCAATTTGAATTGCTTTTTTTGAATAATTTAATGCATGTATATCTTGATTTAACTTAAAATAAATATCAGCAATTTGATTATAACACTTTAACAAACCAAAATTATCTTTTGCTTTTAGAAAAAAATAAGATGCTCGTTCAAAATTTTGTAAAGCTAAATGAGACTTATCTAAACTTGAATAATTAGCTCCTATCAAATTAAAGAGTAATCCTATTTGTTTATAGTTTTGTCCATTTTTATATTTAGAAATGGCAGCAAAAGCTATTCTATTTGAATCTTGATAATTACCCAAAAAATAATTGGCAACAACTTGAAAATATATTGCATCAAGATATAAATCAAAATATTTTTTTTCTTTTAAAATATAAGCAGCTTCTAAAGATACACTTATGGCTTTATTATAGTTCCCCTCATAAATATAATTATATGATTTTATCAAATTATAATAGGCAATTCCTTTTTTATTATTAACCTTTTTAGCAAAATCGAGTAATTCCTCGGCATAATAATTGGATTTAACAATATCACTCTTTTGATATAGTTTACACAAACTAAAGTATAAATCTATTTTTTCATTATTCCTTTCACTCTTTTTTATGTAATTTAATATAGCTTCAATTTCAGTTTGATTATCATTTAAATTTTGACTATATAAAGTAGTATTAACTAGAAAAATGAAAAATGAAAACAAAAGAAAACGAAATGTGTCAAATCTAGGGGCTTTATAATGCATAATATGGTAGGTAAAATTATAACTATAGAAGATGAATAAATTCGTTAATTAAACAACAAATTGATTATAACAAAGAGCGATAAATCTAAACATTTTCAAAGCTATTTCAGTACCTCCGCTATTTTCAAAGCACATTTTTCGCCATCAATCGCTGCCGAAATAATTCCGCCTGCATAACCAGCACCTTCTCCGCATGGATACAATCCTTTTATTTGCAAATGCTCATAAGAAATAGCATCCCTAGGAATACGAACAGGTGAAGAAGTTCTCGATTCTGGCGCATGTAAAATGGCTTCATTTGTTAGATAGCCTTTCATAGATTTTCCGAATTCTGTAAATCCTTCTCTTAATATTTGAGATAAAAATCCAGGAAATACTTGTCCCATTTCTACCGAAGTAGTCCCAGGAACATAAGATGTTTTTGGGATACTTGATGAAACTTTATTTTGTGTAAAATCAACCATGCGCTGTGCAGGCACTTTTTGAGTCTGTCCTGCTAAATGCCATGCCTTTTGCTCGATACTTTTTTGAAATTCCATTCCAGCAAGAGCGCCAAACTTTTCAAAAGGCTTGAAATCCTCCAATTTCAATTCGATAACAATTCCAGAATTGGCAGTAGCTTGATCTCGTTTGGATGGAGACCAACCATTGGTAACCACTTCTCCAGGACTAGTGGCACATGGTGCAATTACACCTCCTGGACACATACAAAACGAGTACATACCGCGACCATTAACCTGCTTCACTATCGAATAAGGAGCTGGCGGCAAATGTTCACCTCGGTAATCGCAACTGTATTGAATGCTGTCAATTAGTGATTGTGGATGTTCGGCTCTTACGCCCAAGGCAAAAGGCTTGGCTTCTATAAGTACTTTTTTTCTATCTAATAATTCAAAAATATCACGAGCAGAATGTCCCGTAGCTAGAATTAATTTATTCGCTAAAATAGTATCTCCTTTTTGAGTTACAATTCCTTCTACTTCATTATTCTTTATCAAAATATCGGTAACCCGTGTTTCGAATAAGACTTTCCCACCACGTTCGATAATTTTTTCTCGAATATCTTGAATAATTTGAGGTAATTTATTGGTTCCAATATGCGGATGAGCATCAACTAAAATGTCTCCCGAAGCTCCAAAAGCAACCAATAATTCTAAAATTCTGGTAACATCTCCACGTTTTTTAGATCTTGTATATAATTTTCCGTCTGAATAAGTTCCTGCTCCACCTTCTCCAAAACAATAATTGGAATCTTCATCAACAATATGATCTCTATTGATCGCTTTCAAATCGCGACGACGACCACGAACGTCTTTCCCGCGTTCGATAACTATTGGTTTCAACCCCAATTCGATCAATTGTAAAGCAGCAAAAAGTCCTGCTGGCCCTGCTCCAACAACAATAACTTCTTGTGCAGATGATACATTCTTATAATCGGGAAGTTCTATTTTATGTTCCTTAAAAGGCTCTCCTTTTAAATAAATCAAAACCTTCAAATTGATTTTGATTGCCTTTTGACGGGCATCAATGGATCGTTTCAAAATAGCAACATGCTGAATATCTTTGGCCGAAACTTTTATTTGTTTGGACAAATAATCTTTGAGTAACGACTCATTGGAAGCGATTTCTGGTGAAACTTGTAATAGGAGTTCTTGTGGCATGTTTTTATATTCTGAAATTATGGAAAAAGCTTGTAAATATCTTCTCTTTTGGCAAATCTAGCTAATTCTATCACTTCTCCATCAAAGTAAAATCCTAATCTATATTTTCCAATTCTTATTCTGTAAGCTTCTGAATGACCTTTCATCTTTCTTAGATTAGATATCAAATTTAAATTTTCTGTGTTTTTTAAAACTATAATAACATCAAATAAATTAGTTTTCAACGATTCATCATTAATTTTGGATACATCTTTAGAAAATTGCTTCAAGTATTCAACTTTCATTTACCTAACATTTTGAAGATTTCTTCCTCACTAACTTTTTCATTTCTATCGGCTTCTTGCATTAAAAGAAGCATTCCCATATCCTCTTTTTCTTCATCAGATAAGTTATTAAATTGATTAGATTGCTTATTTTTAACGTACGTTTGCACTGCATTTTCTATCAATCCCTTGACACTTGTTTTTTCAAATATCGAAATTACTTTCAATTTCGTCAAAGTAGCTTCATCTATGTCTATTAATTTTCTCATTGGGAATAAATTTTACACAAATATATACGATATATACGATATATACAAAAAATTAATTATACTAAACTTTGTAACTTTACATTTTTAAAATCAAATGAAATTTAGAAAAATATAATGTCCAGAAAAATAAAACTAATATGGGATTTTAGAGGCCCCGCTTCGGCAAAAACAGCCGAACACCACGAGATTCATTTGAAAGAATACATACTCATTGAAAAACTATCAATAAATAGTACTGGTTTCCAAATCTTGGATGAAATGTATGCGATAGCTTATATGGTAGTGGCTGAAGAAAATATGATTCAGGTACGCGATGCTTTGAAACCACATCGCGGGGAAGTATATCAGTAATCAGGCAGCAGAAAGCAGTTTTCAGTCTGCACTTTATCGGTCTATAAATCAAAAAGCCGATTTTCAAATGAAAATCGGCTTTTTGATTTATGAGAAAATTTTTTACTTTGAGACTTTTTTCCTGAAATCTGAGTTCTATATTCTGTAAACTAATTCGCAACTTCACTAATGAATTTTATTCGCATTAAGCGCAATTCATCTAGATCATAGTCTCCATCAAATTCTTTGAGTGCTTTTTCAATACTGTCAGATTCAGACTCCATAAAATATTCATGAATTTCTTCTTGTTGGTCATCATCCAACATTTCATCTATCCAATATTTGATATTTAATTTGGTTCCAGAATATACAATTTGCTCCATTTCTTTGATCAAATCATCCATTTTCAACCCTTTTGCGGAAGCGATATCAGTCAGTGCCAACTTTCTGTCTATATTTTGAATGATATATAACTTGTTAATGGAATTGACACCCGTTGATTTTACTACCAAATCATCGGGACGAATTATATCGTTCTCTTCTACGTAACGGTTAATTAATTCAATAAATTCTTTACCATATTTTTTAGCTTTTCCTTCTCCAACACCATGAATATTAATCAATTCAGCTTGAGAAATTGGGTATTTCAAAGCCATATCTTCCAGAGAAGGATCTTGAAAAACCACGAAAGGAGGAACACCTAATTTTTTAGCTACTTTTTTTCGCAATTCACGCAACATTGACATCAATAATTCATCAGAAGTTCCTGATGATTTTGCCGCAGTCACAATAGCTTCATCTTCGGATTCATTATATTCATGGTCTTCCGACATCATAAAAGATTGTGGGCTTTTTAAAAATGCCAATCCATCTTTTGTAATTTCTATAATACCATAAGTTTCTATATCCTTAGACAACAAACCAGACACAAGAACTTGTCGCAATAAGGCCATCCAATATTTCTCGTCATGATCAGATCCTGAACCAAAAAAAGATTGGGAATCTGTTTTATGAGCATTTATAACTGCATTCACACGCCCAATTAAGGTGAAAACAATTTCTTTGGATTTATAAATATGTTTAGTTTTCTTGACTACTTCTAATAATTTCAGCACTTCGTCTTTGGCTTCCACTTTTGATTTTGGATTGCGAACATTATCATCCATATCTGCTCCTTCTCCTGTTTCACTATCAAATTCTTCACCAAAATAATGCAATAAAAATTTACGCCTAGACATTGATGTTTCAGCATAAGCTACAACTTCTTGCAATAATGCAAAACCAATTTCTTGCTCTGCAATAGGTTTTCCAGATAGAAATTTTTCTAATTTTTCAACATCTTTGTATGAATAATACGCTAAGCAATGTCCTTCCCCTCCATCTCTACCTGCACGTCCAGTTTCTTGGTAGTAACTTTCTAAAGATTTTGGAATGTCATGATGAATTACAAAACGAACATCAGGTTTATCAATGCCCATACCAAAGGCAATAGTCGCTACAACAACTTCTACATCTTCCATCAAAAACATATCTTGATGTTTGGCTCTTGTTTTAGCATCTAATCCAGCATGATAAGGCACGGCACTTATACCGTTTACTTGTAAAACTTCGGCAATTGCCTCTACTTTTTTGCGGCTTAAACAGTAAATAATTCCCGATTTTCCTTTATGTTGTTTGATAAACCGAATAATATCCGATTCAATATTTTTGGTTTTGGTACGAACTTCATAATATAAATTAGGCCTGTTAAAGGATGCCTTAAATGTGGTAGCATTTGCCATATCCAAATTTTTCAAGATATCTTCTTGTACTTTTGGAGTAGCAGTTGCAGTAAGACCTATTATGGGAACTTCGCCCAATTGCTTAATAATATTTTTTAAATTACGATACTCCGGTCTGAAATCATGACCCCATTCTGAGATACAATGGGCTTCATCTATTGCAACAAATGAAATAGGTACCGTTTGAAGAAAAGCTACATATTCTTCTTTAGTTAAGGATTCTGGTGCTACATATAACAATTTCGTTATACCTGCGGTAATATCCGATTTAACTTGAGTAATTTCAGTTTTATTCAGAGAAGAATTTAAAACATGGGCAATTCCATTTTCGGAAGATAGACTTCGAATGGCATCTACTTGGTTTTTCATTAATGCAATTAAAGGAGATACAACTATTGCTGTCCCTTCCTGAATTAAAGCAGGCAGTTGGTAACAAAGAGATTTTCCCCCGCCAGTTGGCATTATAACAAACGTATTCTGTTTATTGAGTAAACTTGTTATGACTTTTTCTTGCAAGCCTTTAAATTGGCTAAAGCCAAAATATTTCTTTAATTCTTTATGTATGTCAATTTCGTTTGAATTCATTCTTTAATATGTGGTATTTTGTATAAATTTGCGGCACATAAAGATACAACTTTCTTTTACACATACAAATTTAAAATTATCTGTTTTGATTACAAAAGAAAATATATTGGCAAATGCCAAGAAAACAATTGAATCGGAAAGCAAATCAATTGCTAAACTAATTGATTTCATTGACGATACTTTTGCGGAAGCGGTACAATGCATTTATAATTCCAAAGGAAGATTAGTTGTGACCGGCATTGGAAAAAGTGCTATTATTGCTCAAAAAATGGTAGCCTCATTCAATTCTACCGGCACTCCTTCTTTATTTTTACATGCCTCGGAAGCAATTCATGGAGATTTAGGAATGATCCAAAATGAAGATGTTATCATTTGTATTTCAAAAAGCGGCAATAGTCCCGAAATTAAATCCTTGGTCCCTCTATTGACTCGTTTTGGCAATACCTTAATTGGAATGACTGGAAACATGACTTCCTTTTTGGCCAAAGGATCTCATTTTGTATTAAATACAACAGTAGACACAGAATCCTGTCCATTAAATTTGGCTCCAACAAATAGCACTACTGCTCAATTAGTTATGGGAGATGCATTGGTGGTTTGCTTGATGGAAATGCGTGATTTTAAAGCCGAAGATTTTGCTAAATATCATCCTGGAGGAGCTTTAGGGAAAAAATTATTACTTCGTGTAAAAGACATGCTTGAGAACTCACTGAAACCCGAAGTAGGACCTGACACTCCTATCAAAAAAGTTATTTTTGAAATTTCAGAAAAAAGACTTGGAGTTACAGCTGTAGTAGAAAACAACAAAGTGATCGGGATAATTACTGATGGTGATATTCGTAGAATGCTAAACGACAGAGATACTTTTACGGAATTGACGGCAAAAGATATTATGACAAAAAGCCCAAAAATGACAAACTCAAATGAAATGGTAATTGATGCTTTTAATATCATGGAAGACTTCTCTATAACTCAATTAGTAGTTGTAGATAATGGTGAATATAAAGGTGTATTGCATTTACATGATATTTTAAAAGAAGGAATCGTATAATGGCAAAGAAAAACCTAGGCGAAATGTCCTTTTTAGACCATCTTGAAGAATTAAGATGGCTTTTAGTTCGAAGTACCACAGCTGTTATTATTATGGCATGTGTCACTTATTTTATTAGTGATTATTTATTTGATGTGATTATTTTCGGTCCAACAAGACCCTCTTTTTTCACTTACACTTTTTTTTGTGATTTATCGCATCAATTGGGTTTTGCTGATAGTATTTGTATCACTGAAATGCCTTTTATCATTCAAAACACCGAAATGGAAGGACAGGTAAACATCTTTGTTTGGATGTGTATCTTGGCTGGTTTTATACTAAGTTTTCCATATATTTTGTGGGAAGTATGGAAATTCATTAGCCCAGCTCTTTATGAAAAAGAGAAAAAAAATGCAAGAGTTTTTATATTCACCTCTTCATTGCTTTTTTTTATGGGTGTCCTTTTTGGATATTATGTGGTTATTCCAATGTCTGTTAATTTTGTGGCTACCTTTACCGTTAGTGATGTTGTAAAAAACCAATTTACACTAGAATCATATATAGGTATGGTAAAAACAAGTATTTTGGCCAGTGGATTATTTTTTGAGTTACCTATAATTATTTATTTTTTAACAAAATTAGGCTTAGTCACGCCCGTTTTTTTAAGGAAATATTGGAAATATGCAGTAGTAATAATTTTAATTGTGGCAGCAATTGTTACACCTCCCGATGTGGTGAGTCAAACCATTGTGGCGATCCCAATGTTACTTATTTATGAAGTAAGTATATTGATTTCAAAAATTGTAGTATATAACAAAAAGAAAGAAAATGTCTGATATCATTCAAGAATTTAACGATTACCGTTCTAAAATGAACGAAAAATTATTGGCGGACAATAATAAAATTGTAAAACGCATTTTCAATCTAGATACGAATGCTTATGCGGCAGGAGCTTTGGATGTAAAAACCAAAGAATTACTGGGATTAGTGGCATCGGCGGTATTACGTTGTGATGATTGCGTAAAATACCATTTGGAAACCAGCCATAAAGAAGGTGTTACTAAAGAAGAAATGATGGAAGCCATGGGAATTGCAACCCTTGTAGGTGGTACAATTGTAGTACCTCATTTGCGAAGAGCTTATGAATTCTGGGAAGCATTGGAGGAGCAAAAATAGGTAGCAGGAGTCAGAAATCAGATAAGAGTTCATCCTTTTTCAAATTCTAGTTGCACGATTAAAAAACTAAAATTGAAGTTAAAACCTAAAACCAAATAAACGAAATTCGTTTCTTTGCAACAATATAAACTTAGTTACTCAGTAACTATGCTACTTAGCAACTTTAAAACATGAAATTAAGAGCAGAGAATTTAATAAAAACATACAAGGGGCGTTCTGTTGTAAAAGGCATTTCGGTAGAAGTAAACCAAGGTGAAATTGTGGGGCTTTTGGGACCAAATGGTGCTGGAAAAACGACCTCTTTTTATATGATTGTGGGATTGGTAAAACCAAATTCCGGAAATATTTATCTGGAAGATTTAAATATCACGGATTACCCAATGTACAAAAGAGCCCAACAAGGAATTGGGTATTTGGCGCAAGAAGCTTCTGTTTTTAGAAAACTAAGCATTGAAGACAACATTTTAAGTGTATTGCAATTGACCAAATTATCCAAAGAAGATCAAATTGCCAAAATGGAAAGCCTAATTGCGGAATTTAGTTTGGAACACATTCGTACCAACAGAGGCGATTTGCTTTCAGGAGGAGAACGTCGTCGTACTGAGATTGCCCGTTGCTTAGCCACTGACCCTAAATTCATTTTGCTTGACGAACCTTTTGCCGGTGTTGACCCAGTAGCCGTTGAAGACATTCAAAGAATTGTTGCTCAATTGAAAAATAAGAATATTGGAATTCTAATCACTGATCACAACGTACAGGAAACATTAGCCATCACGGATAAAACATATCTTATGTTTGAAGGAGGCATCTTAAAAGCTGGTGTCCCTGAAGAATTGGTTGAAGACGAGATGGTGCGTCGTGTATACCTAGGTCAGAATTTTGAATTAAGAAAAAAGAAGTTAGAATTTTAGAAAAATAGTTAGCCGATTTCAGATTCAGAGAAAAAGAAACAACATCAATAAGAGCTGCTTAATAGTCTAAATCTCAAACCTGAAATCTGAAATCTGTTTTCTGAAATCTGTTTTCTGAAATCTGAAACCTGAACACTACTCTACTGTAATATATTGCAATTGTTGTAAATCGCCATTGTAAATATTGACATCAACTTTATAATCGATTCCGGGTACTTTTGCTTTTTCTGTAAATTGCCAAAAGAGCCAATCGTCCTGAATTTCTTCCCTATAAAAATTATAATTGGCTATCCAAAAAAGATAATCACTAAACTCCTCTTTCAAGAAATCGTCATAATATTTTTCGCCTGTATAAATTATCGGCCGCACTCCATAATGCAATTCTACTGCTTTCAACCAACGGTGTAAACCAATTTTTAAACGATCTAAAGATTGTTCTTTTGGTAGCTTTTCAATATCCAAAACGGGTGGTAAATCCCCTTTTTTAAGCTTTACTGTTTTTATAAAAAGTTCGGCTTGCTCGAGGGAATTCTCATTTGGACGATAATAATGATAAGCGCCACGAATCATTTTATTTTCTTTGGCACCAAGCCAATTTCTCTTAAATTGATGATCAACCCTATCTTTTCCTACTGTTGCTCTAACAAAAACATAATGTAATGGATATTTTTCTTCTATAGTATCTACGTAAGACCATCGGATTTTTCCTTGATATTCGGAAACATCCAAACCTATAACCTTCCCCTCGCTTTTCTCCAAAACCTTTAAATTACGGGCTTCAGAAAAAACATTGGTTTCCTTATTAAAATGAGATTTAAAACCTAAATAATAAGCAAAACTAGAGCGGTAATGATACCCTAAAGACAGAACAACAAAAAGTAAAAATCCAAACACAAAATACCTTATTAATTGAGCAGGCAAAATGGAGTTTTTCTTTTTGATCTTCCTACTGTAGGTCGTTCGTGTATTCTTTCTTTTCATTCAAAAAAATTACTTTTTTTTCAACATATTATTGATTACCGAAAGCAACACATAGAAAATAATAACCAATGCAACTCCAAAATACTGTAGAAAAAACAACAACAAAACAGAGATTGCTAAAAAAATAATTTGAAGCGCATTATCCTTGAAATTAAATTTTTTGATTTTTAAAGAAAACAAAGGAATTTCGGCATTTAAAACATAAGCACTAAACAACGTAATTACCAATAAAACCCATTTCTCTGTAAAGATTTCAAGTACTGCTAATGAGTCGTTTGAATAATACTGCAACACCAATGGAAGACTCAATATAAAAAGAGCATTGGCAGGAGTGGGCAAACCGATAAACGAATCGGTTTGACGAGTATCTATATTGAACTTAGCCAAGCGATAACATGATCCCAAAGTAATAATAAATCCTAAATATGGAAAAAATTGCAGGTAACCTTCACTCATTGCAACTGAACTGCTTTGCATCATTTTGAACATTACAAAACCAGGAACTACGCCACTGGTAACCATATCTGCCAAAGAATCCAATTGCAGCCCCAATTCACCGGTAACTTTAAACAAGCGAGCAAAAAACCCATCAAAGAAATCAAAAAATATTCCAAGTGAAACAAAAAAGAAAGCCATTTCAAATTGATTTTTACTTACAAATACTACTGCAATACAGCCACAGAAAAGATTAAGCAATGTAATGGTATTCGGAATGTGTTTTTTAATGTTCATAAGTTATAATTTGTTTGATATACGTGACAAATTTAATACAATATGTGAAAGCGATGCTCGTTTTATATGAGAGATTTTTATTTTGAACTATCAAAAAGCATTAATTAATTGAATTGAAGCAGCTACATCATTAAAAAACTTTATTTTTGACAAAAATTTAAAACGCATCAAGTCTACAAACAAAAACCTTTGAAAAAAAAAATCCTTTTCTTACTTCTTTTCGTTGTAAACGCTACCTACAGTCAAACTGTTCGAAAATACTCGAATGAGTTTATGAATATAGGTGTAGATGCTGCAGCTTTGGGAATGTCAAATGCAGTTGTAGCATCCTCAGCAGATGTCAATTCCTGCTATTGGAATCCAGCAGGACTAATTCATTTGAAAGAGAATCAAATTTCGTTAATGCATTCCAATTACTTCGCCAATATTGCCAAATACGATTATGCTGCTTATGCCAGTCCTATTGATGACAGAAGTGCATGGGGGTTATCATTAATTCGTTTTGGAGTTGATGATATTTTGAATACAACTGAATTAATAGACAATGAAGGCAATATCGATTACAACCGAATTAAACTGTTTTCAACTGCCGACTATGGATTCACTTTTTCATACGCTGTAAAATTACCTGTTGAAGGGTTTCAATATGGCGTAAATGCCAAAATTATTCGCCGAATAATTGGAGATTTTGCAACTTCTTGGGGTTTCGGTTTTGATCTTGGACTGCAATTTGAAAAAAATAACTGGCAATTTGGTTTCATGCTTCGCGACATTACCACTACCTACAACATTTGGAATATTAATGAAGAAGCCTATCAAAAAATAGCCGATGCTATTCCTGGTGAAAACCAAGAAATTCCAGAAAGTACCGAAATCACTCCACCAAAAGCACAACTGGGTGTAGCTAAAAAATTTGAATTTCATGATGATTATAGTCTATTGACGACCGCCAACATGAACATGCAATTCACACAAACCAATGATTTAATTTCTACCTCTTTTGTAAGTATTGACCCTGCCATTGGTTTGGAATTTGGGTATTCCGATTTAGCGTTTTTGAGAGCAGGAGTCGGAAATTTCCAACAGGTAACCCAATTAGACAATTCAAAAAAAATAGGCTTTCAACCCAATATTGGTTTGGGTTTCAAATACAAAGGTATTGCTGTTGATTATGCATTGACGGCATTGGGCAACCAAAGCACTGCTCTGTATTCGAATGTTTTTTCTCTAAAAATTGACTTATCGTTATTCACCAACTAAATGGCTATTTTTATACCACTTTAAATAATACTCGAAGAAAAAATCTCATGATTATGAAATCGCACCTTTTTAGAAAAATTTTAATTAGCATTATTGTATTGAGTTCAGCGTATAGCACACTTGCCCAAAGTGTTTCTTTGTCAAAAAATGCAAAAATTAGTGTTTTAACATGCGGAACTGGGAATGAATCGTATTCCTTATTTGGTCACACAGCCATACGAGTAAGTGATTCAATAAACAATATAGACGTCGTTTATAATTATGGTGCTTTTGATTTTCAAACGCCCAATTTTGTTCCAAAATTTGCTAAAGGAGATTTAGACTATTTCATTGTCAACGACAGGTATATCGATTTTATTAATCAATACAACTATGAAAACAGAGCTGTTTTTGAGCAAGAATTAAACATTCCGTTTGAACTAAAACAAAAATTATTTGACAACTTAGCTCAATCTATGCTTTCTGATGAGCGATTGTACAAATATAAATTCATAGATAACAATTGCACTTCAAAAGTAGTAGATGTAATCAACAAAACGCTGCAATCAACGGTAATCAAAAAGAAAGTAGACACCGACAAAACATATCGAACAATTTTATACCCTTATTTTGACAATCATTTTTATGAAAAACTAGGGACTAGTATTGTTTTTGGAACAAAAGTAGACCAAATGGGAACTAAAATATTTTTACCATTTGAATTACTGGAAAGTTTAAAACAAATTAAATATAACAATCAACCCTTTTCCAAAGAACCCATAACCATACTTACTTTTGAAAAAGAAATCCCAACTTCTTGGTGGAATAATGCTTACACCTATTTATTATTCTTAGGGTTTGTCATTTTGATTAACAAAAAAAGCATCGATTTTGTGTATTTATTTAGCATCGCTTTATTGGGTTTGCTATTTACCTTTTTAGGTTTTTATTCTTTTCATCACGAACTGGAATATAACTATAATATTTTGTTGTTTAATCCAGCACTATTTGTATTGCTCTATTTTTGGAGTACTAAAAATCCCAAATGGACTTACAAACTTTGTATAATAAATATAATAATGATGCTTTTATATTTCTTTATAATCATTCCTAAAGTACATTTAATGATTGTTTTACCAATATTGATTACCAATTTTACAATCTTAATTCGCGTAGCTATAAAACATAAAAAGCGAATTCCAATTATCATATAATACCATTAGTGGATGTAAAATAGTCCACAAAGATGCGAAGTTATTTTTTTTCAAGACAACGATAAAAATCATTGCATAGCCTTCGCTGTGGAATTATTTTCTGAGGACGTATTGGAGAAAAAGAATGAATAGATTGGGCTATTTTATATGTGCTAATGGTATAGTATTCTACAACCTATTAAAAACAGACAAGGCATTAAAATTCATTTCTATTTCCAATGAACTTTAATGCCTTATCTTTAGATTGTATGTTCCCGACAATTAAAACAATAACTTATTATTGTCCTCTATAAAACAAAACGGTAGAAATAGTTTTAAAAGCTATACTTAAATCCAAGTAAATGCTTCGATGCTTAATATAATACAAGTCGTATTGTAGTTTTACCAAGCTGTCTTCTAATTTTTCCCCATAGGAATAATTGACTTGAGCCCATCCCGTAAGACCCGGTTTTATGATATGGCGTGTTTCATAAAATGGCATAATTTGAGCAATTTCCCTAACAAATACTGGTCTCTCAGGCCTTGGTCCAATTACAGCCATTTCTCCTTTTAAAATATTTATAAATTGTGGAATTTCATCAATTCTGGTTTTTCTCAAAAATTTTCCAAATTTAGTAATTCTGGTATCATTTGTTTTCGTAAAAACAGCTCCTGATTTTTCGGCATTTTTAACCATGGTACGAAACTTTATGATTTTAAACACTACACCATCTTTACCTACTCTTTTTTGAGTATATAATAATTTCCCTTTATTCCAAAACAGGTTCCCAACCAACAGTAAAGGCAACAATAACAATCCAACACCCAATCCAATTATTGAAAAAACAACTTCAAATAATCGTATTAAATAAATGTATAATTTATTTTGATTGGAGCGACTGAAAGGAAAAAATCGATAAAAGTCCCGAGAAATATACTGAACAGGAATACGCTGTGTTTTGCTTTCATATACTTGTGTATATTCCCGAATACTCTTTCCTGATTCTAAAAAATGAAGTAATTGTTGGTATAATTCAGGAGTAATTCCATCGGTTTTTTGACAAGCCACCACTATTTCCGAAATTCCATTTTCAGAAACAAACGACTTCAAATCATCTCTTCTTATATGTTTTACATATTGATACTCAAACTCAGTTTTAGAATAAAAATCGGAATTCACATATCCAATTATTTTATAATGTGGATCCACTTGTTCCAATCCCAATACCAATTCCTGTACTTGCTCCCTATCACATATTAAAATCGCTTTTTGAACAAAACGATGTGACGCTAAAAACCGAACATAAATCATTCTCCAAGCATACAATGCAATAAAAATTGTACCATAAAAAACAAGCAATTGCCACCTATTTTTGGGCAATTGAGGAGAAAAAACAGGCGTTAATAAATAGAATATTACGGTTGTAGAAGTTGTCAAAATAGCGCTTCTCAATACTTGAAAATGATTGCTTGCCACTTGCAAATTATACATTTCAAAAATAGCGCCAAAAGCATTTAAATAAAATGCTAACACAATTGTCCAATAGAAATTTGAAGTTGAAAATTCAAAGTAATTAAATTCAAAAAAAAGTCCAATTCCATACAAACTTAACAAAACAAAAACCACATCAAAAAACCGTAAAAGTATTTTACGTTCTGAAATTTCGAAGTGCATTTTTTTCTTTTTACTCATACTCTTTAATTAAAGATTGTATATTAATCATAATCTATAAAAAATTAAACTTTTATTTTAAAATATTCATCCAACTGAGTTTAACCTTTACCCATTCAAACTGTTCCGCTTTTTGCCTAGAATTCAAAACCAGTTCAGTAAACAAAACCTGGCTTTCTATCAAACTTTTTAGAGCATCAACCATTTTTTCTACATCATTATCTGGAATTAATAATGCTTCTTTTTGCTCCTCTAACATATAGGGAATTCCACCAACATTAGTTGAAACCACTGCCAATCCCAATGACATCGCTTCAATTATACTGACTGGCATATTGTCAAAATGGGTTGTATTTATAAAAATATCAGATTCTTTTGAAATTTTGATCCAATCCTGTTTAGATAATTTTCCTGTAAAATGAATATCTAAATCCAAATCCTTGGCTTTTTGTTTGGCTTCTACTAAACTCCCATCCTTTTCAGGCCCAACCATTCGCAAGGTTGCTAATGGATATGTCTTTTTTAATTCGTAATATACCTGAACCGCCATCATAGGATTATATATTCTTGCGAAGGAACGCACCCATAATAAATTTGGCGAGGCTTTTATTCGTGCCAAAAAAGGATAATTATGAAGCTCAATTGCATTTGGAATATAAATTACATTTTTACACCCCAAAGTATTGAATTGTTCCTTTAAAAAAAGAGAAGGAGATACATTATGATAAGAATTATTGAATATCATTTTACAAATTCTAGGATTCTGATGCAACCTAAAAGCTAAATTGCCTCCATGCAAAATAGGAATATATTTTATTCTTAAAACCCTACACAACTGAGAAGTGCCAAAAGCATACCAAAAATTGGTCGTACTATAGGTGTCAATCAATACTGCATCTGCTTTTCTATATCGAAACACAGTGTACAACATGGCGACTAAGCGTAATGATTTATTATTTTTGGAAGAACTGTAGCATATATTGAACCCTTCTTGCTCCAAAAGAGGCCCAAGAGTTTCAATAGTCGTTGGAGTAACTCCATGGTTGGACAATTTATTCCCTATGTAGAGTAGGTTCTTCAATAGTATAAACTTTTAATAATGATAATGCATAAACAAATGCAGGGGCAGCAAGACGCATAGCAGCATGATTAATTGTAAATAACCAAAAAGCCAAAAAAGATAACGCCAATAAATTTTGGCGATTATTTACAAATAAAAATAATGGTGTAAAAAAAAGAATCATCAAATCTATTAAACCAAGAGAACCATGCTCTGCTAACATTCTGGTAATTTCATTGTGTGTCGCCAAATCAATTCCTGTTTGTTGTTTTCGCAATTCCTTATTTTTACCCACTCCAACTCCTAAAAAAGGATTATCCAGAAACATTTGAAATTCAGATGCAATAAGCACTTCTCTACCGCTCAGTTGACTTTGTTTTTTTCGACCTAAAGCATCTTCATTAGCATATCGCTTATCGATTAAACCACCAGTTTGTATGGAACTGTATCCCCAAACTCCCAATCCAGCCACTAAAGCGAGTATAATAATCAAACCTATCTTGGGTTTCGTATTGAAATTAGCTTGAAAATAGAGCACTGCCATAAATAAAATAATCATAACTATTGCAGTAAACACTCCACCTCTTGAAAAAGTTACGATTCCTCTAAAAGCAAAAACGAGTACCAAACCACCATTTAAAAGTTGCAGCAATGTGTTTTTAGAATTCAATAGTAATTGTACAAAAAACACAAATATACCCAATCCCAATATTGTTGATACTTGATTGGGTCCAAATCCTCCTGAGGTCTCAAAATTGGATTGCGTTCCTGTAACTACATCTTTTACACTAGGCGTGTATAAATACAGATACACCACAATACTAATTAAGGGCATTGAAAAAGCTGAAATAACTCCTTTTAATCGATCAAAAGTTATTTTTCTTTGAAAACAATATATAGCACTAATTCCCAAACATACGGGACCTGAAATATTAAAAGCAATTGCTTTTCTAATATCCGTATCAAAATTTAAGGAAACTGTTGACAAAACAATACTTGGAACCAGTAATACTAAAAAGATCCAATACATCAATGCATTCTTTGAAAATCCAGAATAAATCAGACCCAAAAACATAAAAAACATAACAGAATATTTCCCAAACTCATTTAGAATCATTCCATCAGTCATTCTTAAAAGCACCTCAACACTAACTATATAAGCTGATAGCATTAGAACTTCATTATTCTTGTTCTTCGTTTTAACAATATAAAAAACACCAAACACCAATATTCCTAAAGTGTATATTTTTGAAAGAAAAGGCAATGCAAAAATCAATACTCCCATAAAAGCATGAAATAGCACCAAATAAACATAGGATAATTCTTCTTTCTTCATTTTAAATAGTTTGCAACCAATTTAAATATTTTTTAAGTACACTTTCAGCTGTATAATTACCTTGTATCGTATTATAAAGTGCATTCCCAAACTCAAGTCTTAACTTTTTATCTTCCACAAGTTTTAGAATAGCGTTATAAAACAAATCTGAATTATTGGAATCTACTATAAATCCATTTTTGTTATTTTCAACAATAGAACCAATTTCGCCTACATTCGTTACCACGACCGCTTTTTTATTCAATCCATATTCCAATAGCGCTACAGGTAAACCTTCTGATTGAGAGGTCAAAATGGCTATTGAAGCTTGATTAAGTATGCTTTCTATATCTAATTTGGAACCATACAGAAATACATTATTTACTAAATCAAACTCAATAATTTGATTTTTAATTTGAAAGGAATATTCATCTTCAAAATCTTTTCCAACCAAATGAAAAGTCCAGTCTGGACGAGATTTTTTGAGTTTTTTGGCTACTTCCAATACTAAAAAATGATTTTTTTGTTCCCTTAAATTGGCCAAAGATACAACTCGTTTTCCTTCAATTCCTTTTAGTTTTGTTTCTGCAACGATACCTGCTTCGTTCACTGGAAAGTTAGGCAAATAAATAACATTTCGAGCTTTAAGTTTTAACTCAGACCACGATTTTAATTTTTGATTAACTGCGATAATTCCACAAAAAAAAGAAGCTGTCAGCTTCAATACAAAATGAGGTCTAACGGCTAAAAATTCATTATTCCCATAATGATCATGTCGAATAATACTAATAGACGGACGAATCATTTTTAATAAAAAAGCCATAAAAAAGGAAGTACTATGCGCATGAACATGAGTTACTTTATTTTTTTTAACAAAATAATGTAATCTATAAAGTGCTCCAAAATCAAGCTGCCTTTTTTTGTTCAAAAACAAATAGGAAACACTTGGATGAATCTGATTTAGTAAAGCACCTTCTTTTCTAGTGGCAATCAAACCCGAAAACTCAACTTCAGCAGCTAGTGTATTGGCATAATTTACTGCCATACGTTCAGCACCACCAGCTTCCAGGGAATCTATGATTTGGAGAATTCTCATTGATTTACAATCCAATTTTTAAAATCGATATAAGTCCATTTTAACGGACCCCAAATATTTATTTTTTTAGAATCACTATTCAATCGGTTCCCATCATATACATAATAAAACTCATTTGGTCCTAATTGTTGTATATCCAACTGATGCATTCCAGCATTAAATTCTTTTATTTCCGTGTTGCCTTTTAAGAAATAGGGAGAAACTCTTTTAGTGGTATACGATCCGTTTTTGAAAGAAAATCGATACAAAGACAAGCCAAATCCATACCCATTGGTGCAATTTTGTATGGGTAAAATTAATCCTTTTTTATCCGCAAAAAATCGTCCTCCTGCTCGAGCCTCAGTTCCCATTAAGGCTATTGGTTGTTTATGCAATTTCCATTTTCCAAAAAGGGAATCGGCTTGATATACATACATATTTAATTTACCGTCAGATGCCACCATTATATTCAAGGAATCCGATACATAAATGGAAGGATCCTTATATTGAACATTAGCAATCAAAGTGTCACAAACCCTCCAATCATAAGGGAATCGATAGGCTTTGTATAACAAAACTGCATTGGCCTGCTTGGATTCTGGCACCATATAAAAATCATTTCGATATTTAAAAACCTGTGGATAGGATAAATGGAACTTTTGTGTCAGAACCGTGCCACTATACTTGTAATTTTTACCATCAATTGAAGTCATTACACCTACATCTCCATTTGATTTTGTTTTTTTATGTTCAAAAAACAAATAAAAAACTCCTTTTTCTTTTACAAAAAAAGGATCCGCAAGAAAAACGGTACTGTCATTTTGTTTTTTTAATTTCTCGATAGAATAAATAGCATTTTCTTTCACATTTATTTCTTTGGGATAAACAGTAGACTGTCCATATCCTATGGACCAACCTCCTCCATCTTGTTGAAAAAATGGTGTCCTGTAGTTTATCAATAACACTACTAAAATTCCAAAAACCAAAATCCCAACTAAATACTTCTTCATTTATATTATTTTAATATTTTTTTTATTTCTCCTTCAAAAACATCCAAGGTATAGTGGCGTGACCAATGGGATGCTTTTTCTCTTTTAGATTTAAAATCACTTTCATTCGTAAATAGTGCTTCCAATTGTTGAATATCTTGTTCCAAGTTCACGCGCAACAACAAACCTCTTTCTCCAAAATCAAGCATATAAGGAACGCAAGAAACTGGAGTAGCCACAGGAACACAGCCCCAAAACATTCCCTCTGCCAGTGCTTTTGGCCAACCTTCGCTTTTGGATGCTAATAACACAAAATGACTCTCTTGATATGCTTTTTTTAAGGTTTCTTGATTCTGATTTCCGTTTAGTTTTATAAAATTATCCAAACGATTTGAAGCAATATACTTTTCCAAAACTTCACGTTCTATCCCTTCCCCAAATAAATCCAAAGACACATCATACCCTTTTCTATATAATCCTTCGACTAATTGTATCGCATATAAAGGATTTTTCCCTGAAACCAATGCTCCCACAAAAACAAAATGTATGGTTTCTTTTAAATCCAATTCTTTTAACGGCTCTTTATCTACTACCGAATAGGTAGCGGTAAAAAAAGGTTTGATATTCTTCGTACTACCATCCCATTCGCCATAAACCAAAACCTGCATGTTTTTGGTCAAAAAAGTGTTGCTCAAAATCCATTTCTGCAAACGGTAACTCCAAGGTTGTTTTGCTTTCGGATCCCAATTACCGGCGTATTTTGCAGTTTTGGGTTTTTTAGGAAATAAAATTTGTATAATACAACCCAATAAACCAATATTGCCAGGACAACGCAAATGAATATGATCAGCTTGTTGCATGGCTTTGAAAATTTGCCAAATTATTTTAGGACTTTTTAAAATTGTTTTACATATAGATTTAAATCCAAGTATATTTATTGCTTCAATCTTCAAAAACTTAATATTGCTTTGAGCATAAGAGCAATCAATGGCTGTCACATGTCCTTTTTGTAATGGAGCCACAATAATGAATTCATCACAATATTTTGACCAAATATTCATTTCACGCACATAAGGAGCATAAGCAAAATAATTGTTTTTATACTTTATATGCGGTACATGGGTAATTATGGTAAATTTCATTTGAAGCTTCTATTATATTTTGGAAACATCATTATTTAATAATTTATAGAGCTAACATTATTTTTTCTGCATTAACATAGTTAAATGCATACAGCTAAACAAAACAGATTCTGAAGTCTTAGAATTTTCCCAATCCTCTTTATGCCATTTCTGTCCAATTTTATTTTTGCTTAAATCTGAAATTGGAAGTATTGAAATTAACGCCATCCATTTTGATTTACCTAGAAGCCCCCTCTTTTCAACAATTGTAAAAGCAGACTGAAATTGATAAAATGTTTTTTTACTAAAAGGCCACTCCCATGCGGCATCCGACTGAAATGGACGATACAATGTTCGTATTATTTTTATAGGCAAACTAGTTTCTAAAGGATCATAACTAATTATCTGACCCTTTGGAGCTAATTTTTCGTTGAGCTTATTGATCAGAATTTGTGTGTTTTCAAAATGATGCAAAACTCCATAAGCATAAATCAAATCGTAATCTTTCTCTAGAAACGCTGCAGAAAGAAAATCAATAGTTTTAGCGCTTGCATTTGGATAACAAACTAATCGTTCATTCAGTTTTGAAATAGCTATATCGCTCAAGTCAATTCCTAAATATTCCTTAGAATGTTCTGCTAAATACATGGACCAATAATTCCCAGAAAAACAACCTAAATCCAATACTTTCTTGGAACTTAAATCCCCAAACCATTCTTTATGTAACAAGTAAGCTTGATCTTGAACTCCAACTGCTTTTTTTATCTTATTCAAAATTCCATTTCTGAAATTGGACCAAATACGCGTTGCATAATTTTTCTTTTTGGTATTATAAAATTCGGCTTGCTTAATATTTGTTTCTAAAATTGATTCAGTTGTTTTCATTTTTTTTATTTGGTTTACTAAAAATCAAACTCCACCAACCAATAGTTCTTCCTATTGCTTCGGTAAAAGGTTCCTTTGGTTTTGTAGTGGTAAAGGTATTGCTAAATCGTATGATTGTCAAAAGTAAAGTAATAGCATGCCATTTTAAGAAATCCGCTGCATTGGGACTTGGATTTTTAACCCTCCACACATACCATCCATTTCGAACCACCATTTTACCGTATTGGTATTGATTAGGTCTTCCCGAAGCTTCATGGTAATGATTCAATTTCGCTTTCGTATTGAGATACAGCTTACCCGTTTTGGCAACTCTCAAGCAAAAATCGGCATCTTCATACAAACCATAGCCCTCAAAATAAGTAGAAAACTGAAACCTTTCGAATACGATTTTCTTAAAGGAGGAAACTCCTCCCATTAACTGTTCGACTTCATAGATTTTGTCACTTGGAGGTAGAAAACCAACACTTCTTCCGTGTGAAAACAGAGATGAAAATCCTGGGGGACAATCACTATCCAATCTTAATTTTTTTCTTAAAACGAATCGACTTCCGTCTTTTCTTTTCCATCCATCAAAATAAAATTCGTTTATTTTTGGATGATATTTTCCCCCAACAAACTCCCATTTTGTCTCATTGCAAATATAACCCCCTACTCCTAATGCAAGTGGATGCAATTTGTAGGTATTAATCAATTGCTCAAAATAATCTTTTTCTAAAATGGTGTCATCGTCTAAAAAACAAACCACTTCCATATCGTTTCCAACGCGGGTAATCCCAAAATTGCGTTGTTTAGTCAAACCTCGATCTTCACTAGAAACCAAAAAAGAATTTAAATTTTGAAAATGATGATCTTTTATGACAAGTTGTGTTTGATCATTAACAGAACCATCGACTATGAGAATTTCATCAGGATATAGTGTTTGCTCCTGTACCGATTGCAACAATTTCAGCAAGGGCTTAGGGCGCATATAGGTGCAGATAATTAGCGAAAACGTCATGTTTGCATTTTTAATTTATTAGCCCAAAATTCACTTTGTTTCCATTGCTTTTTGTAATTTACAAAATATCGAAATGGATTTTTAATACTTTGATGTTGGTAGAATTTAAAAAACAAAGTCATTTTATAACCTAATATTTGCTCTTTTGTATTGTGTTTTTTCTTCACATACATAATAGTAGGAGAAGGTTTGGGTTGAATTACTTTATTCGACCATTCAAAAACCGGTTTTATTCTAAATCCTCCCATAGGTGCCTTTAAATGCAAAATAGCAGGCTCTGGAAAATATATTATATCAATACCTAAATTTCTCAATTGCAAACCAAAATCAGTGTCTTCTCCATAACCAAACTCCAAAGATTTATCAAAAGAAACATACTCTAATAATTCCGCCTCCAAGAAACTGTTCCCTGAACCAAAAATACCTGATTGTGAAATTATAGAATATCGAAGTTTTTCTCCATCTTGCAAATAAGATGTAGAAAGACTTTTAATACCGTATATTCTAATATTTCCAAACACCCTTTCTATTAAATCCGATTCAAATCGATTATCATCATCATTCATAAAAACCCACTCACTTTCTACTTGACGTAATGCCAAATTTCTGGCGTTACAAGCTCCTGCCTGATGAGTAAAGGTATGTTTAATTATAAAGGGCCATTTCACAGTATGCAAATAATTCAATTCTGAAATACTTCCTTCTTGTGGATTCTGCTCTACAATAATCACATTTGTTGGTAAATGGGTCTGCTTAGCCAAATCTTGTAACACATCATACAGATAGTTTTTCCTTCCAATAGTGGGAATAATTACATCAATTGTAGCTTGTTGCACCACTTCTCTATTGGATTGAACGGGAATGCTTTCTAAAGAAATATTTAGATTATTCCTATTTCTAAAAAACAAAGCAAAAATAAAAGCTACAAATGGAAATCGAAATTCATACACTAAAAAATTCAATAGCAATAAAAACAACCATCGTGTTTTATAATGTTGCTTAACAAATTTAAAAAGTACAAATACAGATGCTTTCGAACTTATTTCAATTGCTTCCTCTTTCAATAATTTTGGTTCCGAATAGCATAACAAGCCTAATGGCATACCCACTTTGGCAATAGAGCTCAGATAATAATCAAAATCAGAATCTAACTTTATTTTATCTTTAAAAACCAATAAAACCGACGAATAAATCGCTCCCGCCAAACTACTCATTTGCCAAGTAGGGTAGGTCACTTTTTTGTTTACATTTATAAAAGGTGATTCTTCTACATAACCTATTTCTCTTCCCAAATAATTGGATTCACTCGGGTGATAGGAAAGCATCATTTTTTGATGATGTAGTATATCAGGAATGGCATTCAGATTAATTTGATTCTGAAAATCTTCATGACACCAAACCAAAGTTTCCTCTGGAAACTGAATCGCTAATTGCATCAGTCCACAAGCAATAGTCTTTTTTCGATCAAAGAGTATTGTTTTATTTCCAATAGATTCAACTCTAGTAATGGACTTGTTATTATGGAAAACTACAATCAAAATTAATCTATTAACGTTTTATAAAAATCAATATTTTGCTTTACCGTTTTTTCAATATCAAAAACAGTCTCTACTCTCATTCTTGCTGCACTCCCAATGTTAACACATAAATTTTCATCTTGCAGCAAATCAACTATTTTATTAGCAAATTCACTGTGCTTTTTTGGATGCACCAAATACCCGCTTTCGCCCTCAACAATCAATTCTTGTGCCCAACCAATATTACTATTGACTACCGGCTTTTGCAACGCCATAGATTCAATAGTAACCATCCCTAAAGTTTCAGCAAAGGTTGGGAAAACACAAACATGGGCTTTTTTTATATATTCCTGTATTTCTTGATACGGAATTTTGCCTAAGTAAGTAACGTTGTTTAAATCCTTCCTTTCAAACTCTTTTTGCAATAATTCCCAAGTCGAATCAGATTTTGTCTGAATATCATACGAATCACTTCCTATTAAAACCAAACGTGCAATGGGATATTTTCTTCTTACTTTAGTAAAAATTGCAGGTAATTCCAATACTCCCTTTTTTCGGATTATCGTACCAATGTATAAAATCATCCCTTTCTCGTAAACCAAAGCATTATCATTTTGAAATTGATTCAACTCCAATCCATGATGAATGGTTTCAATCCTTTTCTTTTTGATGCCAAAAAGCTTTTTCGACAATTCTCCTGCAAAACGGGTAGGTGCAATAAAAGCTTGAGCATTATTGATGGCTAGTTTTTCAAACCAAAAATTCTTAAGTTTTTGCTTTCTTTCTTCCAAATGACAAAAATAAGTATCACTCCCGTGAAAACGAATCACTAATGGCGCTTTTAGATTCATAAAAGCAGTAATTCCGGTCCAATCGGGTGCTTCAATTAAATCGATTCCTTCAGAAACAATATAGGTATTAATATAGTTTTGAATGTATTTTCGATGCAAATACCAACCCAATATTTTAAATTTTCGGGCTTTTATCAAATGAATTTTAACTCCTTCCTCCTCAATATCAACTGCTTCATTTTGACCATAAACAAAAACGGATACTCTCACACCATTTTTAGCCAAAGCCACCGCCAAGTTCTTGATACTTGTACCTATTCCTGCTGCATACTGTATGCGCTCATGAGGATATTCGGGGGTTAAAAAAGCTATTTTCATTTTTTTACTTGTCAATTTACCCTTTCAGAGTTTAACCCTTTCAGAGTTTGGAACTCTGACAGGGTTACCCGTAGGTTTATCAAAAAAAATCTTTTAAAATTCGGGCAGTAAACATTCTCGCACCAGTATCATTCATATGTCCGCAAGACGAAAAGTATTGATCCCCGATAACAACATTCTCATAATTATGAATTTCGGGATAGAGTTGTTGCACTTTATCAAAATAATTAATTCCTTTTGTGTTTTCGCACATAGGCGTCATTACTGCTATGAAATTGATATTATTGGCTTTACAAATTTGCTTGATTTGATCGTAGTATTTATTATGTCTCAAAGGCTTCAAATTGGCAATATTGTTTTTCATATTGGCATTTGGTTTCATGCCCAAAGGGTAATATCCTTTATTATCCAAAGTGTTCGTAGGTTTTTTTAAAGCAACTTCGTGAAATTCCCGAAAACCAATACGTTCATCAAATTTTATATATCGATAAAAAGGAATATAATACAACTCTTTAAAATCTAATTCATTAAAAAAATGTTCTTTAATCAATTCCGATTGATGTAAATAGGGCAAAAATTTACTTGAAATACCAAAATCTCTATGCTCATTAGACAAATTCAAATCGGCTTCTAGTATTACATTTTTAATTTTGTAATGTCGCTCTACCATTAATTTCAATAACAAATCTGCTTCAAACAAATGACCTCCGCTCATCCCATAATTAAAGGTTTTTAATCCTTTGTCTTCAAACATTTGGGCAACAAAATGGTTATTGGCTCTGGAAGATCCTAAAATAACAACATCAAAATTTTCATTTTTGGAGTTGTAAACATGATCTATTTTACCGCGATTACTAGACTGAAGGTAAATAGCGGTGTATACAAAATCTAAAACAACGGCCACAGCTATTGTCAAGATAAGTATTTTTAAAGTGAATAGTAAAAACTTTTGCATTAGAATTGAAAATATATAAATTCTTTGTAATCCGAATAGGTTCCAAAAGCGAGAATGGCAGCTATCGCCAAAACCAACTTTACCGTATTGTATTTCCCTGATAGAGGCTCGACTTTGGTTCTATTGTTCCATTCGACTAGAACAAACAAACCGACCATCAATACTAATTCATAGTTGTAACGCTCATTTACAAGATACTGACTAGTAAACTCTCTGTTTATTACTATTCGTTTCAGATACAAACAGGCATCTGTTATGGTCTTGGCTCTAAAAAATACCCAGGCAATAGTGCTTAAAATAAATGTTGTAACAATACTTACGATTGTTCTAACCGAATCCCAATTCCATTTCAATTGAATTTCATCGACATTACTCCGATTTCTATTCAACAATAAAAGAGGTAGAAAATAAACCGCATTGATAAATCCCCAAGCCAGATAGGTCCAATTGGCACCATGCCAAAAACCACTTACCACAAATATAATGAAGACATTACGGACTTGCATCGCTTTCGATCCTTTGCTACCACCCAGCGGAATATATAAATAATCCCGAAACCAAGAGGAAAGTGAAATGTGCCAACGACGCCAAAACTCTGCTATATCCCTTGAAAAATAAGGGTAATTAAAATTGCGCAATAAATCCAACCCAAACAATTTTGACATTCCCAAGGCCATATCCGAATATCCTGAAAAATCACCATAAATTTGGAACGCAAAATAAACCCCTCCCAAAATCAACGACAATGAATTCATAGAGGTGTAATTATCAAAAATAGCATTAGCATACGTAGCACAAGTATCGGCAATAACCACTTTTTTGACCAATCCCCAAATGATTTGACAGATTCCTTCTTTGGCTTGAGCCAAATTAAATTCTCTTTTAACTTTAACCTGAGGTAATAAATGAGTGGCTCTTTCAATAGGACCCGCCACCAATAACGGAAAATAACTCACAAACAAAGAGTAATCGACAAAATTATATTCGGCTTTGATGCGTTTGTAATAAATATCGATCACGTAGGATAATCCATGAAAGGTATAAAATGAAATCCCAACCGGTAAAATGACATCCAGTAAAATAGGACTCGCCTTGAACCCAACAGAAGTCAGCATTTGTGCAAACGAAGCGGAGAAAAAATTATAGTATTTAAAAATTCCTAAGAATCCCAAATTGACACCAATACTCAACCAAAACCAAAATTTGCGTCCTTTATCTTTGGTGCTTTTCTCAATTTGAATCCCGGTATAATAATCCAGAAATGTAGAGAAAACCAACAGAAACAAAAACCGCCAATCCCAACAGGAATAAAAATAATAACTGGCGACGATAAGGAGTGCATTTTGGGTATTCTTCGTTTTATTAAAAACAAACCAATACAAGAAAAACACTATGGGCAAAAAAATGGCAAAAGCCAGGGAATTGAAAAACATAATTGATTGTAAAAAATTGTATTCTAATTTAGATGCAAAGAAAAGGATTATTCTTTAGAAATGATGGTTTTAATTCCTTCCCAAATACGTTTCGAAGCTTCTTGTGGAGGATGTTGATTGATAATTTCGAACCATTTTTGTGCGTTTTCTATAACCAAAGAATTTGTTACAATAGCGTTTTCTATTATTCCAGTAATCGATTCTGGACTGTCTATCCATAAAACAGTATCTTTATTAGGCATAGAGCGAAAATGAACATAATCGTATATTTTTTTTACCGACCAATCCGATATTTTTTTCGGAACAACATCATAATTCACAAAAGCACAAGGCTTATTATGAGCTACATAGTCAAAGACCATCGAAGAACCTAAATTAACCACTAACTCAGTATGTGCTATGGTATTCATTTGTATATCAATATCAGCTTGAGTAGGTAAAACAGTATTCCAACCATCACCTATTTTTTTCCAAAGTGGAGCAATTGGCGTGATTACATCTTTATAGTTTTCTAAAACCTCACCATATCGATTTGAAAAATCAACAGGACAGCGTCGAAAAATAATACCCAATGAATGCCCTTTTTGGTTTAATTCACGAATAGCCTTTGCAACATCTTCGAGATATTTCGGATCATCCGGACAAGTCGTTACATCGTCACCCGAATAACAAATGTATTTTTTATTCAAATCTAAATCGTTCTGCTCAAAAAAAACTTCTTTTGAGAGCAACTTATTTGTGTCAAAATGGGATTCAAATTGAGGAGTCCCTGTAACAAAAATTTGTTCTTCCTTGATATACGGATAATAAAAGAGTAATTCTTTTTTCATTAAATCACTCCAAACAAAATAATAATCAGTTTCTACCACCATAGTCGCCTTGGGCAAATTATCCCAAGAAAAAATGAATGTAGCCGTAGGGATTCCCAATTCTTGTGCTCCTAGTATTGGTGCAATTGCCGTCATTGGTCGCTGATTGGTACAAAAAACCATCGCTGGCTGTTCCTTTTGTAAAGTTTCTAAACATTGATGGTAGTACAAGGTTTTGCGTTCCTCTTGCTTGATTTTATGTCGAATGCGTTTTAATCCAAAAGTCGAAGAATGGGTAATTGACAAAAATTGCGTTACTCCACTTTTTAGTGCTTTTAGAGTGGTGGCATACGAAAAAGGGAATCTATAGGTATCATAAACTCGGTCTTTTGTTCTTCGTATATTAAGATTCAACTCAATCTGTTTACGGGCATTTTTATAGGTCTCCGTAAGTGGGTGTGATTTGGAGTTTTGAATTTTAATCTCTTTAAAACCCAATTGGGTTAAATCAAAAGGAGTATTGTTCCAAAAAACTACTTCGAAATTTTCTTGTACTCCAATAGCCTGAAAATCGGAATACGCAAAATTACGAAGACCAATTCCGTCGGGTAAAAGGATGACTATTTTATTATTTGGTGTCAATTTTAATTTTATTTATGTTTTTTTCCCTAACCCTTTCTGAACCCTTTCAGAGTTTTGAACTCTGAAAGGGTTGAAACTCCAAAAGGGTACTTATTATCGTTTATCAATACTTATATCGAAAATATTTTTCAAATCTTGTTCTCCATTATGGTAGACAATAAAATTTTCTTTAGATCCATAAATCCTAATAACATCCTCTCTTCTTAGTTTAGTCGGCATCTCTGAAAGAATACTCTCATAAGAAGACCAAGGATACTCATTGGCTGTTTTAGTAAAACCGTGATGAACAGGATTATTATGAATGTAGTAAATTAAATTTTGCAAATACTTTTCGGAACTCACTTTCTTTCGTTCAAAGGGTTTTTCGAATAAGCTTCCTGTCCTAGAATATCGTTTATTGATGGCTTGTGTATAGGCATTAAACAAATGTCCGAATTGTTTTGAAGCATCTAAAACTTTTGGCTTTTCTACGGTTGAATATTCCAGTGAATCAAGCAAAACTTCATTTTCATCCCGAATATACACCAAAAAATGAAAATGATTTTTCATTAAGCACCAAGCAAAAGTCTCGGCAAAAGGATGTACATACTGATGATATAGCTTTAAAAAATATTCATAGTTGCTATTTTCAAAAAAAATATCAATTCCATTATTACCCCGATTATAAATGTGGTAATAATTCCCTGAAACCAAAGGCTCTTTTTTGTATTTTTCGTTTTGCATAAACTACTTTTAAATTTTTCTGCTTTATTTCAACCCTATCTTCCTAACCCTTTCAGAGTTCAAAACTCTGAAAGGGTTAGAAAAGACTATTATCGATCTCTAAATTGTTTTTGATGATTCATTTGCCAAAAGGTCTCTTTTTGGAGGGATTCTAGAAATAGTTCGGCACTATTGCCTTGCCCAAAATCATCATCTGATTGTATTACTTTATGGGAATCGATTATTCTTAAGGCTTCAGAAATATTCCTTTCATTATAATCGACATTAATAATATCCGCATGAACGGCTCTGTTTTGTTGCCGAGTGCCAATATTGATAATCGGAATTCCGTAATAAGGTGCTTCGCGAATTCCGGCACTACTGTTCCCTAAAATGAATTGACTGTTTTTTAATAATGTTAAAAAATATTCGAATCTCAGGGAAGGAAAAATTCGGAATCTCGAATTGCCTTTTAATCGCTCATAAGCTGCCAAGATCGTTTTGCTTCCTAAATCATTATTGGGAAAAACAACAATATAATTATGTCTGTCCGCCAATAAAGCATTGACAAAATGAGTTGCATACTGTTCCATTTCCTTTATTTCAGTGGTAACAGGATGAAACATTACAATTCCAAACAAATCAAAATCAATTTGATAATATTTCTTTGCAACCTTTAAGTCAGGAAGTTGATCTGAAAACATCACATCTATATCCGGTGAACCAATAGTAAAAATAGAATCTTTAATTTCTCCCATTTGTTTCAGCCTTTTGGCCGCTTCCGAGTTTGAAACAAAATGGATATGACTCAGTTTACTCACGCTATGGCGAATCAGTTCATCTACCGTTCCCGATACTTCGCCACCTTCAATATGCGCTACCAAAATATTATTCAAAGACCCAACTATGGCTCCTGCCAAAGTCTCTACACGATCCCCATGCACGAGAATTAAATCTGGCTTCACCGTTTTTACATAACTAGAAAGTCCTTCGATGGTTTTGGCCAAGGTCAAATCCATAGTGGTCTCATGAGTGTGATTCTGAAAAGTGTGTATATTTTTATACCCACAACGCTGAATTTCCAACAAAGTATAACCATATTCTTCCTGTAAATGCATACCCGTTACCGCCACAAAAACTTCAAATTCGGGTTGTTGTTCCAAAATTGAAATCAATGATTTTATTTTACCAAAATCGGCACGAGTACCAGTTAGAAATACGATTTTTTTCATTTATTTTTTTATAATCAACCAACCCTTTCAGCGTTTTGAACTCTGAAAGGATTAACTAGACATGAATTATTCAATATCTTCCCAAGTCAACTGAACATCATTAACAATTTCCTGAGTCGCTTTTTTACCCAAAATAGAATCAAAATGCTCAGCTAAAATCTTCCCTGTTCCAGGACGTTTCACCCAAATATTTTCTTTGGTAAATACTTCTCCTTTTTTTATATCAGCGATAGCACAAACTGTGGCAAAAGCAAAATCAATAGTTACTTGTTCTTCTTTTGCAGGTTCCTTGACTCCCCCGCGCATTTGCCAAATCTCATTAGAATTTTCAATTAACTCATTTGTGGCTCGCTCATCCATACTGCACACAATATCTGGTCCGGTACGTTGCATGTGATCCGTAAAATGACGTTCCAAAATACTGGCACCCAAAGCCACTGCTCCCAAACAGGCATTGTTATTCAACGTATGGTCACTCAATCCAAATACTTTATCGGGGAAAGCATGGTGCATTTCCATCATCGCCCCAAACCGAACTAAATGTATTGGGGTTGGATATAAATTAGTCGTATGCAACAAAGCCACCGGCACTTCATGACGGTCAAAAATAGCAACCGCTTTTCGGATACTTTCTATGGTATTCATTCCGGTACTCAAAATAACGGGCTTACCAAAGGAGGCGATATGCTCCAATAATGGATAGTTATTGCATTCGCCAGATCCAATTTTATAAGCGGGAATATCAAACTTTTTCAATCGTTCCGCAGCGGCACGGGAAAAGGGGGTAGAAATAAAAATCATCCCTTTACGCTCCACGTACATTTTCAATTCCAATTCATCTGCTTCATTCAACGAACAGCGCTCCATGATTTCATATATGGAAACATCTGCATTTCCTGGAATAACTTTTTTGGCAGCTCCAGACATTTCATCTTCCACAATATGAGTTTGATGTTTTACTACCTCAGCTCCTGCTCGTTGGGCTGCATCAACCATTTCTTTGGCTACTTCTAATGACCCTTCGTGATTGATACCAATTTCGGCAATAACTAAAGGAGGATAATCGGGACCGATTTTTCTACCGGCTATTTCTATAAATGGATTCATTTTTTATTTTTTGCTTTGAAGTTCAATTTACTTTGAAAAAAATCACCATTAGCCCCTCCCAAGAAGGGAATACGATTCTGCTACCATTTTATCTAAAGTTTAATTCGTTTTTTTTCACTACCAACTCCTATCGGGAGAGAGTGTGTTTCTTAAGTAAATACTCCGAATATTCCAAGTCCTCTGGCGTATCAATGTCTATATTGGCAAAAATATGATTTACTTCGAATGGAAAAGCGTTTTCAGAAATAATTTTGCTATCGGCTAGAGTACAGTCGGGAGGCAAAATCAAAGATGCTTTAGATATATATAACAGTCCATTTTCGAAAAACAAAGGTTCCAGATCCTGACTGCGTTGCCCAATAGTATAATTAAAGGGTTGAAATTTATTTTCAGTTATTTTTCCGAATTTTTGATGGTTTCTGGTAACGGTAAAAAGACTGTCGTATTTCCCTTTTTTATAAATATCAAAAGCTTCCTTTAACAAATTTTGTGGTCGAAGAGGATTTGTCGGTTGTAGTAAAATCACATTTTCAACATCAGATTCAATAGATTCTAAAACATGTTTCACTGCAGTAATTGTAGGCTCCAAATCACCCGAGAGCGCTTCTGGCCTATCAATAACTTTAGCTCCATTAGCCAAAGCTACCCTTTTGATGGTAGAATCATCTGTAGAAACATAAATATCATCTATAATAGTACTATTAGCCAAAGCATATTGAATGGAATGCACCAATAAAGGCAATCCCCCAAACAATTGAATGTTCTTTTCTGGGATGCGCTTCGATCCGCCACGGGCAGGAATGATGGCTATGTTTTTCATCTGTTTTATTTTTTATAACAAACAACTTATATCAAACTATAATATAAATTGAAAATTTGATTATGCTATGTAGATGGATTTAAATAGCAATAGCCTTTTTGGCTCTATTTATGATGGAATTCATTCCTTTCAACCAACTTTTAGTAGAATACAATTCGGGTGATATCGTAATTTGAAGATCAGTGTTTTCAACATATTCAAGATAATTATCTATTTATCTTCCTAATTCTTATTTTAAAAAAAGTGAGTACTTTTTTATTAAACCAATATAGTCTCATTTTGTATGTTGGATTTACAAAAATCAATTGCCCTCCGCCTATATAACTTTTACTACTTCTACCTTCATGAGCATAAGAAGGATTCTTCTTCAAAGTAATAACATTAACATGTAAAGATTTTGGAAACAAATTCAAAACCATCTTGGTTTGTTCTTGCCTTCCTCCTTCAATAAAAACAATAGCATTCTCGCTACAAATATCTAGTAACTTAATTAAACTTTCATCTGAACCATCTATTATTATTAAATCATATTTTCTATCAGTCAAAGAATTCAAGCCAAAAAAAACATTAACTTGATTATATAATGTAACATTTTGAGGCAAAGCTTTCAAACAAAAACCATTGTTTTCTGTTCCATGATAACAAACACTTAAATTTCTGCTAGCTACATATTTCAAAATAGTATCAGAGACTGAACCTATACCCATTCCTACTTCAAGAATACTTTTTATTTTAAAACACTCCATTATCCTTAATAAGGATTCTAATGCAAACTCACTAGCGATATAATCACAACCCTCTAATTCACAAAATTTTTTATAATTACTTTTTGCAAGCGATTTAATTTCTAATCTCATTATATATAATGTATTTTCTTTTAATCTTTTTTCAAACTAGTTCGAAGAAATTAATAAAACTACCCCTTCCTTTTTAGATGATAAATCGTTTGTCCTCTCCATTGTGTTTCATCACAAATTCTATAATTGTATTTTTCAAAAATTGTTTCCAGTTCATTTTTGGAATAATCACTTAACCAACCATTTTTAATTCTTGAAATGTTTAGATTATCCGAGCAACAATATGACAGCACAATTTGATCAATGTTATTTGAAATTTCAGAAAACACAGCATCAATATCATAAACATATTCTAAAACTCCACTGAAAACTGCTGCAGTATAACCCGATAAGTCAATAGTGATAGGTTCGTTTAAATTACAAACTAGCATTTTTGGATTCCGTTTTACAATATCAGTTGGGGTATATCTTTTAAAGTGTAAGGTTTCCAAAATCATATTACCGGCTCCAAACTCAATCACTTTACTATCTATTTGAATAAATGAACCTAACAGCAAGGTTCTTTCATTCCAGTCGTTGAATAATTGATCGTTTTCTTTCCAACGTTTAACATCTGACTCTTTTTTTGATCTCAAATTGTAAATTCGAAACGCTTTAATTTTATCTTTTACTAGATTAATTCCTGAAAGAATAAAAGTTTTAATTATTTTTATCATGTCTATTTTATGAATTCAATGTAATTTTAGCATTGGTAATAATTTCATTCATGCCAATATTCCAACTTTTAGAGGAATATAGATCTGAATCAATTCTAATATCCTCTCTCCGATTTTCTATAAAATCTAAAATAGCCTTTTCCCATGCTGTTACAAAATGAGGATTTTCAATCAATCTACCCAGTTTACCATACTGCATTACTTCAGGAACACCTCCAATAGCAGAAACTATACAGTAATTCCCACAATGCAAAGCTTCAATTAAACTCAACCCAAATCCTTCGTGACAAAGCGTAGGAAACAAATAACAATCGGAAGCTTGAAAATATTGTGGTAATGCATCGTTAGGAATCCTACCTAAATATTCCACTCCGTCTTGAGTCGCTTTGATCTCACAACCTATCACCCACAACACAATATCTCGGCGGTTTTTATAAATTCTCTTCCAAGCATCTAAAATAAGATGGAGCCCTTTTTTAGGGCGATTTTGTGAACACCAAACAAAAACCGTTTTATCAGCTACTTGTTTTTTTGTTTTTAACTTTAATTTTTCTGTAGCTGAAACTGGAAAAAATCGTGTAGTATCTATTCCGTTATACAACACCGAAAAACGAGTGGGTAAAACGGTGTAATAGCTCTTATGTGCTTTATAAGAATCGTTAGTCAACACCACCATCTCATCAATGGTATCGAAAAAAAATCGGTATCTAAGATCTCCATAAAAAGGAGAAAAACCATGATAAAAAAATTGCAAATACACCTGTTGTCGCATTCCTGTTTGATTTAAAAAATTGGTCAATGGTGCTACTATGCCATAATTATCTACGATTTGAATAATATATTTTTCTTCTTTTTTAAAAATCTTTCGCAATGCCTTAAAATATCCTAAATAAATATTCTTCGAAGCTTTTACTTGTACCCTAGTTATTAAATCATTGACCACACAGCTATAGCCAACGTTATCCCATTTTACTTTTGGTTCGGGACATACAATGAAATCTATCAAATGTTCTTCTCTTATATAATTTTTATACAAAGTGGTCCAACTTCCAATATTGGAAAATGGCAAAGGCACTTGTGAGATAAGGATAACTTTAGTCATTTTAGGTTATATAAATGGACAACATGCCATTAACTGTGATTGTATTGCTTCTATTTTTTCCTTTTTAGGCAAAGTAAACTCTTTGTAAAAATTAACCAAGATTTCATCTAAAGCAAAAAATGCTGTTAAATTTAATGGTTTAGGCGTAACCAAGTTAACCGATTCAAAATAATCCTGGTATTTAACACCATCCCCATAAATTTTATTTGAAAACTCAGCCCAAATAGCAGGTACTCTGTAAGCATGTGCAACAATTAAACCATGAAGAGAAGATGAAATTACAGAATTACAAGATGCAATTAATTGTGTAACTTGTTCTACATCATTTGTCATTAAGTCGATTACAACAACATTTTCTATATCTCGATAATGTAATAATACTACTTCATAATCAACATAGTGTGGAATAATTCCTAATTCAAATTTCTTAATTACTACGGGCTTAAAAAAAACTGGCATCAATAATGCAGGATCTCCATAAATTTCAGGAACATTGTGCCCTTGTTGAATCAATACTTTTCTGGTTTGAGGTCCTCTAACAGCCAAAAAAGTAGCTTTATTAATTTTATGTTCTCTAGAAATTATTCCGCTGCCCCAAACTATACAATTACCCTTAACTTGACTTAAAATACTACCAACTGTAAAATAAATTTTCGTAAAAGTATTTTTTAGTTTTCTTTTACCAGGATGCACCCAAACTACATTTCTATTGGAAATTTTTTCAACAATATATTTCCCAATAAGATCACCATAATTCTCTTTAGCCTTTTGTGTTAAATGAATTTCACTCCACCAAAACAACGAAACTTTTTCCTCTGAAAATATCCACATTTACATTTATGTTTTAATCTTAAAAACCAAGGTTTTCAAATCACTACCAACTTGATAACTATAAGGTTGAGTGTGATAAAAAGAAACTACATGCTGTAAAATCATATCATTTATAGTTTTTAAATCATAAAACCTATTTGTCTTTTTCCTCATTAATTGTTTTATTTTGTGCTTTAATGAATTAACCTCTTGATTTTCCTTGATCTCGATGGCAAGAATTTCATTTTTAGACTTTGGCAATTGATGAAACAAAAAATAATCAATTTTAGTTTTATTATTATCCATCTTCATAACTGCTACTTTATTTAAGTTATCAAAATCTTCTAAAGAAATACAATTACCCCAATCACAATGGTTTACTTTAGTCACTCTTTTATCTAAATTATTAACCAAATGCAAATGATTATGTTCAACAATACCGGAAAGTTGCAATTCTAAATTTAGTCTTTTTGTTTCTCTCTTTCTATAATTAGGATGCCATTGATGAAGCATCATAATCGCAGTGTCAAAATATGCAATAGTACACCCTAAACTACGCAATCTATTATGCAAATCTGTATCTTCGGCTCCCCAAAAATGAAAAAACTCATCATATCCTTGAACCTCTTTAAGCTTTTTAACAGGCAAAAGAGATATCCCGGTGGCCTCATGATTAGTGTAGAATTTTATCTGATATTTGTTAAACGCTAATGACTTAGAGCTTTCTAACTTTGACAAAAATCCTACTTTAAAATAAGTAATCGTCGTTTCCTCACATTTGGAAATTAGTAAGGAAACCAACTCAGGATGAAAAATCATATCCACATCTGCCACAAAACAATAATCCGTGTCACACTTTTTAATAGCAAAGTTTAGAGCCTTACTCTTATTCCAAGGTTGAAATCTTGTATACAAATAAAAATAATTCACAAAAGAATACGATTGTAAAAGACATTCCACATCATTGGCCATTTCTTGCTTAGACCCATAATCCACAAATAGCACTTTAAAACGCTGATCCGTTTGCAGTGCCAATGAATCTAAAGATCGTTTAATACGTTCTACTTCTCGGTTGCGATATGGGTATAGAAAAGTAATCATTCTGCTTTACTAAATATTATATACTTTTTATAAATATGATTGTTTTGCTTCTCTATTCATTTGATAACTTTCTTTTACATTCATTTTTTTTAGCATACCATAATATCTTAAATCAGTTTTAGCCTTTTCTATATTGAAATTTAAAAAATTAAATATTACCCTAAATAAAATTTTCCTTTTGAACTTTGAATAATTTAGAACATCATCAGTATTCACATTTGCATACTTGATTATAGCCTGATTTCTGAAATATCTATCTGAAATAGCAACATTAATTTGCTTACTACTATATTTAACAACTCCATTATTAGTGGTATCATGAAAAATTTTAACATTAGGAACTACTGCCAATTTGAGATTATGATAAACTACTCTTTGACAGTAATTGACATCTTCTCCATAATGAAAAAAAATAGGATCAAATCCTCCTACAATTTTCAATGTCTTAATTGGTAATAACCATGCTGACGCATTAATAAACTTTGGCTCGATATAAAATTTTTTTAATTGATTGGATAACAAAAAATCTTTAAAAAATTCATTATTAAAAAAACCGAACTCTAAACCATCTCCTTCCCAATTTAAATGAATTGGTGACAAAACTCCTAAATCTTTATTTTTTTTAGAAACTTGAATTAATGCCTCAATGGTTGTTCTTTCAATTTTAGCATCTTGATTTAGTAAAAAAACAAATTCTGCATTTTGGTTTAAAGCATAAGACATACCAATATTATTAGCTTTTCCAAAACCTAGGTTTTCCTTTTGCTCAAATAAGATTACTTCTGGAAAATTACTTTTTATGTATTTAACTGTTTCATCTGTACTATTATTATCAACCACAATAACTTCTATAGGTACTGTGCTTTGAAAAAGGCTTGCCAAACAATCACCAATCCATTTCATCCCATTAAATGTGACAACAACAGAAAATAATTTCATCTTTTAATTTTGTTTTTAATGAATCTATAGAAATCTCCTAACTTACTTTGACTTTTAAATAATTTCCATTGTCTATTTAGGTGTAATCGCCAAAAAAGTTTACTATATAATGTTTTATTCAATATTGCTATTTCATCATTATATGAAAATTTATTTTTGAAAGTAGCTTGTTCTGGGTGAAGTCTAAACCAAACTAATTCTTCATCAAGAAAACCTATTTTATAATATTTCATGACTCTATACCAAAATTCAAAATCGAGTGTTTGTTTTAGGTTTTTGCTAAAATAGCCAACTTTTTCAAAGCATTCTTTTTTTAATAAAACTGCTGTAGGTTCCCCAATTTTATTTAATGGTTCTCGCATTAAATTAAGATCTTTCAAATACAAATTCCCTTCAATAAATCCTTCTTTGATTTTCAAATTTGACCAATTTTGATGAAGATTTTTATTTATTACAATCCAATTCTTATGATCTATGTTATCTGAATCAAAAATAATGTTTCGTTTACAGTAGACCAAGCCAATTCTGTTATCTAACAAACTTAATTCTATCATTTTTCGTATACAATCCTTTTCTAAAACATCATCCTGAAAAAGAAACTTTATAAACTCTCCATTTGAATTTCTAACACAATTATTCCAATTTTCTCCAATACCTTGAGGAATATGATGGAAAATAAAATATGGAATAGAAGCTTTTCCTAATCGTAATTTTATAATTTCTAAAGTGGCATCCTTTGAATTATCGTCCGAAATAATAATTTCAATATTATTATAACTTTGTTGTATTGCAGATTCAATTGCTGCTAAAATAAACTTGCTCCCATTATAAGTTGGTATACAAATAGAAACAAGAGGACTCTTTTTAATCATGATAATACTTTTTTCATTAATTCATCTAATATCATAAAAAGCTGTTTTGTCAATTCTACAAGTAAAAACCGATTTAAAAAATCATCCAATAATATCACTTCAAAATTGGAATAGGTTTGATTAAAAACACTCTCCAATCACTGCTCCAAATATTTGGAATGGTTGTAGTTTGGGATGATAATTGAGATTAACGGTTTCAAATGACAAAAATGTATAATATTAATTTATTCTAAAAATTTGACATCTTAATAAGGTGTTTAAAAACAATTTAAGTACAAATTTCTCACTTCTTAATTTTATATTAAAAGATTTTTCTTTTGATTTCATATCATGATAAATGGCTTTAAGTTGTAATTGATACAATTTAGAATATTTTTTTATAACATACTCATTATTAAGTTCAAGCATTTTTTCAGTAAATGAATGGATCATAGAATTTCTAGTCACTCTATACTTAAAAGTAATTTTATTTAAATGATAAAATTCAACGTTTAAAACCCCTAAAGCTATCCAAAAACCCCAGTCTTCATGACCTTGATATGGCATATTCTCGTCATAACCTCCAACGTCTACCCAATTTTTTTTTCTGTAAATTGCACAAGCATCAATATAATTACCGATAAGCATTTTTGACATTTCAAATTCATCCACTTTCCATAAGCCCGATTTTTCACCAAAATATTCTGCATCACCATGAACCACACCAATTTCATTATTATTTTCTAAAATTGCTATCGCTTCCTTTGCAAAATCATTCGCTACTAAGTTATCTGAATCCAAAGGTAAAATATATTTCCCTTTTGCTTTTAAAATGCCAAAATTTCTAGTCTTACCTAAACCCTCATTTTGCTTTGAAAAATATTTAAACCTCTTATCACGATTTGCCCATTTTAAAGCAATCTCTTCGGTTAAATCAATTGAGCCATCATTAACAATTATAGCTTCCCACTCTTGAAAATCTTGATTTAAAACAGACTCCAAAGTGCTTTCTAAAGTTGCTTCAGAATTATAACAAGGTATAATTATGGATAAAATTGGATGCATAGTATTAATTTACTTTTTCTATTTAATTACAAAACCATATAGACCAGAATACATTTCACCATTACTGAAATTGGATTTTCTTTTATCTTTCTTTATCAATAGATTAGTAAAAAAAAACAAAAAAGGTTTAATTATTATTCTATACTTTTTGGACAATTGAAAATCATTCCATAACGCTAAAGTTAAAGCTACATGATAATGAAATCCTCCTAGTGGTTTAATTTCCCATGAAGAAAATTTTGACATTTTAAAATGTTCGTCTAATGCATTTGGTGTAAATCTATGGTAATCAAAAGGAGATTCATGAAGCGGCCATACATTAGGCACTGTAAAAAAGAATGTCCCCCCAGGTTTCAGTACTCTATTAATTTCTTGAAGGATATGCTTTGTATCAAAATAATGCTCTAAAAATTCGGTTGCAATGACGAAGTTTACTGAAGCATCATCCAATGGGATTTTCTTTCCATCCCAATAATAATCAGGTTTAATAGTATTATGATATTCTGTTGATTCCAAATCAACACCAATATAAGTTTCAATATTACTATTATTTAAAAAATCTTTATATGGCATTACTCCACATGCTAAATCTAGAACACGCCCATGTATAATTGGTTTTAATTCGATAACAGCATTAAGTAATGATTTCCTAATTAAATAAAATGACAAAAGCATTTTATTTGAATTAAGATTTATAAACCAATCTTCAATATGTTTTTTTTCCATCATTTAAGTAATAATTTACATACTTCTTAATAATTCCATTTTCCTTCATCTATATATTGACAAACATTATTTTGCCAACCCCATTCCGGCTCTCTCTTGTCAATCATTTCAACTTGAAAACCACAACAATCAAATTCTTGATACTTTATCCTTGTTTTAGAATTAGCTAAATGTACTTTAATATAATAATTCCCTTTATATAATCTTAAATTTGAAAATTCAAAACATATTTTATTTACCCCTTTTCTCCGACATATAGGAATATCTTTATCAAAAATATAATTGTATATAATAGCCTTATTTAAACTATCAAAAATTTGAAATGAAACAGACAAATTTTCGTAATTTTCCTTAGGCATTGATATCTCGAAATTAATCATTAAAGATTTTCCATTTGCTTGTAATGTTCCTCCTTCAGAAGTGATTACTTCTACTTTAGTTACTGAAGGTTTACCAATAACTTCCTTTTGAACAAAAACCTTATCATCTTGCTCCATCGAAGAATAAATTGATATTGCTTTATTAGTTTCTTCAATGGCAAAAATATTACCATTTTTCAAAACAATAGTTCTTGTAGCAAGAGTGCTTATTGCACTTAAATCATGACTCACAAACAAAACCGTTCTCCCTTCCCCTTTCGATATATCCTGCATTTTGCCAATGGCTTTTTTCTGGAACTCGGCATCGCCAACGGCCAATACCTCATCTATCACCAAAATTTCAGGCTCTAGAAAAGCAGCCACGGCAAAAGCCAAACGTACGGTCATACCACTACTATACCTCTTTACGGGAGTGTCTATGTAGCGTTCGCAACCGGAGAATTCAACAATCTCGTCAAGCTTGGAGGCAATTTCTTTTTTGGTCATTCCGAGAATGGCTCCGTTCAAGTATATGTTTTCTTTACCAGTCAACTCCGGATTAAAACCCGTACCTACTTCAAGCAGCGAGGCAATACGCCCACGAGATTTAATGCTTCCTGTGGTGGGTGCAGTCACCTTAGATAATATTTTTAATAAGGTAGATTTTCCTGCTCCATTTTTCCCAATGATTCCCAGAACTTCACCTCGCTCTACTTCAAAATTAATGTCCTGCAAAGCCCAAACATACTCACTGGTTCCCTTAGTAGAGCGGTCATTGGTATCACCAATTTTCAAGTAGGGATTTTCCTTTCCACGTACTTGATGCCACCAACGATTTAAGTCATGGCTTAAAGTTCCCGTACCTACTTGACCCAAGCGGTATTGTTTGGATATGTTTTCAGCTTTTAATATAATATCTTTCATAATTCGTGAGCCGTGAATAGTGAATAGTGAATAGAGATTGCCTTCATACTATTCACAATTACGCTTCACCTTACTCTTTTTTTATATACAATATAATTCTCGTTTCATTAATACTCCGTAAGAGCCGCGATTACTTCTCTCTTCTCACTATTCACCCCTCACTATTCACCTCTCACTATTCACCTCTCGCTATTCACCTCTCACTATTCACCTCTCGCTATTCACCTCTCGCTATTCACCCCTCACTATTCACCCCTCACTATTCACCCCTCACTATTCACCCCTCACTATTCACCCCTCACTATTCACCTCTCACTATTCACTTCTAACTACTCTCTTCTAACTACACTTTACTTATATAATTCTTAAATCCTAATAAAAGCTTTTTCACTTCAATCATTTGTTTTTCCAAAACCTCCTCTTTTTCTATAAAAGTCAATCGTATTGCAATAAGATATTGCGTCTCCAATTCAGAAAGCGAACCAATAGCAATATACAGAAACTGTAATAATTCTTTATTCCCTTTTCGAGCAGCACCTTCAGCTATGTTTGATGGAATCGAAACCGCAGCCCTTCTCATTTGACTCGTTAAACCATATTTTTCAACATCTGGAAATCGCTGAGTAAGAGTATAAATTGACTCAACCAAGTCCATACTTTTTTTCCAAACATCTAATTCTTTATGATCCATTCAAGTTATTTTAACCTTAATAATTTTCTATACACCTCCCACTACTCACCATTCACTTCTAACTTCTAACTTCTAACTTCTAACTTCTAACTATTCACTTCTCACCACTCACTTCTCACTTCTCACTTCTCACTTCTCACTTCTCACTTCTCACTTCTCACTTCTCACTTCTCACTTCTCACTTCTCACCATTCACCATTCACTTCTCACCACTCACTTCTCACCACTCACCACTCACTATTCACCATTCACTTCTAACTATTCACTTCTCACCATTCACCATTCACCACTCACCATTCACTTCTCACCACTCACCACTCACTTCTCACTATTCACAATTCACCATTCACCATTCACTTCTCACCACTCACCATTCACTTCTCACCACTCACTTCTCACCACACACTATTCACCACTCACCATTCACCTACACCGTATCTATAAAACTCTTCTCAGTCTTATTAAAAATTAACAATCCTACAAAAAATACACCAACCGTTACCAAAAAAGTATATACCAATCCCAAGATAGAGATTTGCCCTACATTGAGTAACATATAGCGCGCTGTTTCTATAATATAAGCCAACGGATTATATTGAATTAACCAACTATAATTTGGCATTTTTTCCTGTAATAAAGCCATAGGATACATTACTGCCGAGAGATACATCAACAATTGTACCCCAAAACCTATCAAATAATTAAAGTCCCTATATTTGGTAACCAAAGACGAAATCAACATGCCTAATCCTAACCCTAGAACTCCCATTAATAGAATTAATAAAGGGAAAAACACAACCGTAGCATTCAAACTGATATCGGCTCCTTTAAAATAATAAAAAAGATAAAAAACAATAAAGATGCCACACTGAATTCCAAATTTTAGCAAATTGGAAATTACAATAGAAATTGGAACTATAATTCGAGGAAAATAAACTTTACCAAAGATGTTTGCATTACTTCTAAACGTATCGGAAGTCCCGTTGAGACAGGCTGTGAAATAATTCCAAACCGTAATCCCGGCCAAATTAAATAAAAATGGAGGCACAGTTCCCGTATTAATTCCGGCAACGGTATTGAAAATTATGGTAAAGGTAATCGAAGTAAACAACGGCTGTATCAAGTACCATAATGGCCCCAAAACCGTTTGTTTGTATACGGTAACAATATCTCTTTTTACAAAAAGAAAAAGCAAATCGCGATATTGCCAAACCTCTCTAAGATTCAAAGAGAAAAATTTATTCTTGGGCGTTATCTCAAACAGCCATTCCGTATTTGGGGTATTACTACTGCTCATTATTTTGGAACTAAAATTGGTAATTGTCACTGATTTAAATAAAACCGCAAATGTAATCATTAAAGAATAGTGTTTGCTTTTTTTAACTATTCAGACCCTCCCAATTAGTGAAGAATCATTAAACCTTTAACAACTAACACCCCAAAACTCAAAACCTCCCACCAGACAAAAAAACTTTCATAATCAAAAAAGGTTTACAAGGACATCCCTTGTAAACCTTTTCTATATCTTAATTTTAAAATTTTATTTATCTAAAATTTCAAAAGTGGAATTCATGCTTTTAAACTCTGGAACGATAACTTTCATTTTAGCAACAATATCATCATTGTCAAAGTAATTAGCAATTCCTATCAGTTCATTTATGTCAACATGCAAATTCTCAAACTCATCTTGAATTTCTTCAGCAATCATTATTTTTTCATGATAAGTAGGAATTGTTTTTGCCGTATCGTTTAACAACTCTTCATATAATTTTTCTCCGGGTCGCAATCCCACAATATCAATTTTTATATCTCTATCAGGAATAAATCCGGCCAGTTTGATCATTTTTTTGGCCAAATCCAAAATTTTAACTGGTTTCCCCATATCAAAAATATAAATCTCTCCTCCATTCCCCATGGCACCAGCTTCCAATACCAGTTGACAAGCTTCTGGGATGGTCATAAAATAACGAATAATATCAGGATGAGTAATCGTTACTGGACCTCCATTTGCAATTTGTTTCGTAAACAAAGGAACTACGGAGCCATTTGATCCCAAAACATTTCCAAAACGAGTGGTAATGAATTTTGTAGCATTGAGTTTGTTCTCTTTTATATTTTTAATCTGCAAAGATTGCACGTATTTTTCAGCAATTCGTTTGCTGGCTCCCATAACATTACTCGGATTAACCGCTTTATCAGTAGAAACCATAACGAACTTAATCACTTCATATTCACAGGATAAATCAGCTAGATTTTTGGTTCCTTCTATATTGGTCAAAATCGCTTGTGAAGGATTTTCTTCCATCAATGGCACGTGTTTATAAGCGGCAGCATGATAAACAACTTGTGGTTTAAAGGTTTTAAAAACCCTGTTCATCGCCTCCTTATTTCGAACATCGGCAATAACATGATGAATCTTTGATTTCGAATGCAATTTTTCCAATTCAAGACTCAAATGATGCAAAGGAGTTTCAGCCTGATCTAATATAATTACTCTTTTGGGATTAAAAGTTAAAACCTGTCTTACAATTTCACTTCCAATAGAACCTGCTGCTCCCGAAATTAAAACCGTTTTATCTTTGAGTTGCTTCGAAATGGATTTATTGTCTAAAACAATTGGTTTTCGCTCTAATAAATCTTCAATCTGTATATTTTTTACCTTTTGTGAAATTTCTTTCTGATTTTCCCAGTCCGTAATCAAAGGCACTGTATAAACTCTATAATTAAATTCCAAACATTGATCTACTATCACCAATTGCTCTTCTTTCCCTAAACTTTTATCGGCCATAATAACTGCTTCAGCTCCTACTGAACGCATTAATGAAGGTAGTTTTTTCTTTTGAACCAAAATGGGTAAATCCAACATACGCTTTGAAGCATTTTGGTTGTTTCGATCCACAAAACCCACAATCTTAAAACGAGTTGGCGTTTCAAATTTCAAAGCATTCGCAACCGAAATCGCGTTGGCGTCTGTTCCGTAAATTATAGTTCGTATTAATTTGGTAGCGCTTTTCTCAGACAAATACATTTCGAAAGTTTGCTTGACCACGACACGATACAAAAACAAACCACAAAACGACAACACCACATTGATAAAAAGCGCTGTAGTCAAGAATATTCGTTCATCATTTAGCAACTCATAAGCAAAGTTAAACACCAAAAAAACAACCAATACCGACATTTGCGAAAACAAAAGTTTCACTGCATCTATATAGGAAGAATGTCGTATTATACCCGAATAGGTTCTAAACAACCAAAAAAAGAAAATATTGGTTCCAAAAAAGCAAGTAATAAAAAAGACATCATGAGTTGTATTAATGTATTTTAATCCTGTTCCTCTAAAAATAAGGAGGGTAAAGAAAAAGGTAATTATCAATACCGAAAAATCAATCATAACGATAATCCACCTTGGCAGGTAACTCAAATTACGAATGCTTAATCTCAAATTGGCTCTTGACAAAAATCCAGAATAAAGGGAATTTTCATTCATTTTTTAGCGTTTTTTATTTTCTTAAAAGAAACAAAGGAAGAATACAAAATTACAAATTAAAATACATCTAGAAGTAAAATTACACTATAGAATATTACATTTCTGACGAAACACATAAAATGACTATCTACAACCATTTAACAAAAATGCAACGCCTTAATTAAATCAATTTTAGACCTATTTTGAACAATAAAAAAATAAAGAATTACAAAATTAAGATTTAACTTATAATTTTTACAACTACAAATCTTCCAGTTGCGACAATAATCTTTAAATCTTCATACAAACTCTGGTGATGGTAATAAGCCAAATTCAGTTTTAATTTATCCGGAAATAATACTTCGTCATTATATCGCAAAGGATTTTCTTGAATATCCAAAAGTTTGTCTTCATTGTAATATTTTAAAGAAGCCAAGCTGGTTAATCCTGGTTTTAAATCCAAAATTTTCCGATTCTCGCCTTCTAATAAATCGTAATAGCCCTCAATATCAGGCCTTGGACCTACAACACTCATTTCTCCTTTCAAAACATTAAAAAACTGAGGCAACTCATCTAATTTGTAATTTCGAAGTAGTTGACCAATTTTTGAAATTTTTATACCTTTCCCTTCACCATCTGAATTAATTTGTATTGTTCTCAATTTGTAAATTTTAAACTTTCTCCCAAATTGGCCAATACGATCATGTGTAAAAATCCCATTTGTTTGAGTATCGATAACAGCCAAGAACCAAGCAGTCAAAAGCAACCACGAAAACACAAAAAGCATTAGAATAGAAAATCCAATATCAAAAACACGCTTTAACATTGACTTAAAATATAATCTAGAAGTAAGAAAATGATCTTTTTGTCCCACAATCAGTAAATCTATGTCAAATTAATTTTCTGAACCACTCGGCTTCTAATCCATACATAAATTGTAATTTGAAACAACAATAAGCAAATCACAATAGGTAGAGACAAACTGCCTTTTGAATCTAAAAAAATCAACAGTACATTAATCAGTAGCTGGATAAAGGCATACATAAAAGAAACTAGAATATGGGAATAGCCTAATTCATTCGCCAAATATTGGTACAAATGAGAACGGTGGGGTTCCAAAATATTTTCTTTCTTTTTTATTCGTGTAAAAATGGTAATAACGGCATCAATTCCATACACGGATAAAAAAAGGAGATAACCAACTTGACCCGAAACCAAAATCGTTTTTATCATAAAAAAGCCCAAGAACAAAGCCATACTAATACTTCCAACATCACCGGCAAATGTTTTGGCTTTTTTCCGAACATTAAAAATTCCAAAAGCACAACAAGACAATCCCATAGTCCATAATAACGGAAGACTCTCTTTATTTATTTCTAAAAAAGAAAAACTAACAATAACTACAAAGGCATACATTACAGTTATCCCGTTGATGCCATCCATAAAATTAAACGCATTCACCCATCCGATTAATAAGATAAAAACAATAGGCAAAAGCCAAAGTGCTTGAGTAAACAAATTCAAATCATAAAAAACCAAGCCAATAGCTATAGCATGAGAAGCAAATCTGGGCAATTGAGATAAAGGTTTTATATCGTCAATAAAGCTAACAATTGCCACCAAAAGTACCGCAACTGTTAATGTCCAAGAAACATATCCCAGGATGCAAGCTGTTAAAATCGCTATAGGAAAAATAACTCCTCCCCCGCGCAATGTTATTGATGTATGCGAAGAACGGCTATTGGGTTTGTCAATAATATTATAAAAATCGGCAATCTTGAAATAAAGCAATTCAACACCAATAAATAAAAAAAGTAAGGTAATGTAATTCATTATAGGAGGTTATCGGTTATCCGTTTTCTGCATTCCGCTAAATTCTATTTTAAAAAGCAATTAATTTTGAAACATATAAGTCATAAAAGAAAAAGAAAACTAGCTTTCCAAATATTAGTTAAAGTAAAAAAAGTTTTGTATTTACTTAAATGGACTTAGTTTTTACTTAGCATTATTCAGCCTAAAAACTTACATGACTAATATGGTTTGAAAATTTATTTTAACAAATACTGTTATTTATAGAATTAAATACTGCAATCTAAATTCTGTCTGCTGCTATTCCCTGAACTAAATTTTATATTTCAAAAGCCCCAATAAATACTCTCCATACCCCGACTTTTTCAAAGGCTCGGCCAATTCTCTTAGTTGATCCTCAGTTATAAAACCTTGCCTCCAAGCAATTTCTTCAATACAACCTACTTTCAATCCTTGACGTTCTTCCAAAACCTGTACAAATTGTCCTGCTTGCATCAAACTGTTAAAAGTTCCGGTATCCAACCAAGCGGTACCACGGCTCAAAATTCCAACTTTCAATTTACCTTGTTCCAAATACACTTTATTCACATCGGTAATTTCATATTCTCCTCTGGCACTAGGTTGAATATTTTTTGCTATTTCCACTACTGAATTGTCATAAAAATACAACCCTGGAACCGCATAATTTGATTTTGGGACTAAAGGTTTTTCCTCGATAGATAGCGCTTTCAGATTTTTATCAAATTCTACAACACCATATCGCTCTGGATCCGAAACATGGTAAGCAAAAACAACTCCCCCTTCAGGATTGGTATTCGATTGCAATAATTCATGCATATTGGCTCCAAAGAAAATATTATCTCCTAATACCAAAGCAACAGAATCCGAACCAATGAAGTCTTCTCCAATCACAAATGCTTGCGCCAAACCATTTGGAATTGCTTGTTCCGCATAACTGAATTTACATCCTATTGCCGATCCATCTCCTAATAATTTTTTGAAATTAGGCAAATCATGCGGTGTCGAAATAATCAATATTTCATTGATACCAGCCATCATCAATGTCGACAATGGATAATAAATCATTGGTTTATCATAAACAGGCATCATTTGCTTACTCATCGCAAGCGTTAACGGATGCAAACGAGTACCCGATCCTCCAGCAAGTATTATTCCTTTCATAGTTCTTCTAATTTTACGAATTAATCCGAATTTTTCAAATTAATTATTCTTTTATAATTCAATGATGGCATACCAAAATTAATTAGCATACTCAATTCCATATTGGTACATTTTAAATAATTTCTCAACTGCGCGTAGAATATATCTGGAATATGGACTACAGCTTTAATTTCTAAAACAATTCCATCATAGCAAACAAAATCTGCTCTATAATACTTACTCAATTTCACATTTTCATAATATAATTCCAATTTCAGCTGTCTTTTAAAAGGAATATTTTGAATCAAAAATTCTTTCTCTAATGCTTCTTCATAAACCGCCTCCAAGAATCCTACTCCTAATGAACGATGTACTTTCATACAAGCACCAATAATTTTAAAACTCTCTTCCTTAAAAAGTATTTTATCCATTAGTAGAATTCGTTAAATTCGTTTTTAATTCGTACTAATTAGTTGCTCCATACACTTCACCAAACTCTCCCTATATCCCGGAACAACTACCCCAAAAGTAGCTTTAATTTTGGTTTTGTCCAATAATGAATATTGAGGGCGTTTTGCTGGTGTTGGATAAGCCGAAGATGGAATACCGCTGACAGCACAATCAAAACCACCAATTTCCTGAATGGCCAAAGCAAATTCATACCAACTAATTGCTCCCTCATTCGAAAAATGATAAATGCCAGCTTCCCAATTTGGATGCGTAATAATTGTCATTATAGCTTGTGCCAAATCGGCCGCATAAGTTGGGCTTCCTATTTGATCATTGACAACATTCAAAGAATCTCTTTCTTGCATTAATCTTGACATTGTTTTTACAAAATTGGCTCCAAAACTAGAATATACCCAAGAAGTTCTGATGATAATAGCTGATGGATTTTCCTCCATGCACGCTTTTTCCCCAGCCAATTTGGTCACTCCATACACATTAATCGGACCTGTGGGAGCTGACTCACTTAGAGCAGTTGCCGCAGTACCGTCAAAAACATAATCGGTGGAAATATGAATCAATTTACAAGTGTTGTTTTTACTCCAATTTGCCAGTACAGCAACGGATTTATGATTCAAAACATCAGACAATTCATATTCTGATTCGGCTCGATCCACAGCAGTGTGAGCTGCGCAATTAACGATATAGTCCGGTTTTATATTTGTTAATTCGGCAGCTAAATTCTCCAAATTACACAAATCCAACTCTTCTCGATCCGTAAAAACCCATTCAAATTGGTTATATATTTTTGACAGAACATTCAATTCAGAACCCAATTGCCCATTGGCACCGGTAATTAATATTTTTTTCATAATTTATATACAGAAAATTTATTTTAGCAAATAGACAGTCAATATTCACTCTTCATTATTCACCACTAACTATTCACGACTAACTACTAACTATTCACGACTAACTACTAACTATTCACCACTAACTATTCACGACTATCTATTCACGACTATCTATTCACGACTAACTATTCACGACTAACTATTCACGACTAACTATTCACGACTAACTACTAACTATTCACTACCAACTTAAAACTCACTATTACACCCTGCAAAATCAGGTAAAACCAAATCCTTTCCGGATACAATAGCATCTTTTAAATCCATTCCCCAATCGATGTTTAAAGTTGTATCATCAAAACGGATACCCCCTTCGCTGGCTTTATTATAAAACTGATCGCACTTATAAAGCACTACAGCGGTTTCACTCAATACCGAAAATCCATGGGCAAAACCTTGTGGAACTAACAATTGTTTTTTGTTTTCGGCTGTTAATTTGATTCCAAAATGTTTCCCGTAAGTAGGGGAGTCTTTCCTTAGATCGACAGCAACATCCATTATCTCTCCCTGTAATACTCGAACTAATTTAGTTTGAGCAAAAGGCGGATTCTGGTAATGCAAACCCCGCAAAGTTCCCCTTTGTGAAAAGGATTGATTGTCCTGCACAAATTCAATATCAATTCCCAACCCACTCAATTTATTTTTGTTGTAGGCCTCAAAAAAATAACCCCTTTCGTCCTCAAATACATCAGGAGTCAGTATAACTAAATCCTTAATATAAGTTTGCTCTATGTTCATATTATAATTTTTTATCTTTTTAAAAGTAACTTCTAACTATTCACACTCACTATTCACTATTCACCACTCACTTCTCACTATTCACTAACTCCCACATATCACTATCAAACCGCACATCATCTTCCGAAGTTCGGTCTAGCGGTAAAGTAGAAAACGAAATCAATTTAGACCCCACTTCCAGCGATTCAATGGCATTGGCATAACCTTCCGGAATATGAAGAACATTGCTTTGATCAGCACTAAGAACAATACTTTCAACTTTCAAATCTTTCGAAGGCGATTCCCAGTGGTCTATTTTTACATAATGCACTCTTACAGTACCTTGAATGCAATAAAAATATTTATTGTCTATTTTATGCCCCTGCCAAGCCCGCAAAGGATTCTCAGCCGAATTACTAATGATATAAAACCGCTCAATAGCATCAAATTTCATATCGTTAACATAGGAAATCTGCCCTCTTTGGTCGGTATGAATTCCGCCTTTGATTAATTTAGGGATCTTATTATTTTCTGACATACATGTTTTTTATTTAATAAAATATAACATTCCAGAATCTTGTCCTACTGAAAAAGGAAGCGTCCTCACAACGAACTCCGCTCCAATAATCAAATCCCGCAATACAACATTTGAATTGAAATACCTTCAATATATAAATAATTCAATCCCATACTGGAACTTAAACAACTTTAAACTCTGAAGCCATTAAACAGTTTTAAACCTTTAAACTGACAACCGAGAACTCACTTCTCTCATCTCACAACTCACCTGTCTCCTCGAGCGCAAACTCATTAAGTTAAACTTTGATTTTTCTGGCAGAGCCATTAAGGTGCAAAGTCTAAAACCGTTTTCTTTGCGTCTCTGCGCCTTTGCGAGAGCTGCATTTAGAATAATTCTAGCAAGAAATCCTTAATCTTAATGGTATTGATCCAGAAAAATTTGTACGGAGCGAAGTCGAAGTACAGTCGAGAGCCAAAATCTTGTTATACTGCCAAAGGGAACATCACCAAAAGCTAATTCAAATCCCGTAATTCAGCTTTTGCATGGAAAGACCTCCACTTCTCAAATACCTATTTTTTAACAACATTAAATAGTGCAACCTTTTAAACTTTTAAAAACGCAACTCACCATTCACAACTCACCATTCACCATTCACCATTCACCATTCACCATTCACCATTCACTATTCACTATTCACTATTCACTATTCACTATTCACTTCTACAAATACTCCTCCCCAAACTCAACCACCATCTTCCCTGCGACTGCCTTTATCTCCTGTTCATTCCCTTTTGGATAAATCAACAATACTTTACCATCATCAACCACAATAAAATCTTCCAATCCTTTAATTACGGCCGCTTTTCCTTTAGGCAAATGAATAATGCAATTTTGAGTATCTTCTAGATGCAAATGATCTACACTCAAAGCATTATTATCATTGTCTTTTTCTGCAACGTCATGTAAAGAAGCCCAAGTGCCCAAATCTGACCAACCGATATCGGCGGGAAGGGTAAAGACATTATCCGCTTTTTCCAATATCGCATAATCAATGGAAATATTCGGACTTTTAGGATAATTCTCGTTTATAAAATCAACTTCGGCACTAGTGTTATAAACTTCATTCCCTTTGGAAAACAAGACGTCTATTTCCGAGGCATATTTTTGAAAAGCAGTTTGGATGCTTTGGGCGCGCCAAATAAAAATCCCTGCATTCCATAAATAATCACCACTTACCAAATATTCTTGAGCTTTTTCTAAAACAGGTTTTTCTAAAAATTTCTCCACTTGGTGCACCCCATCAATCCCCTCTTTTTGAAAATTAATATACCCATAACCGGTATCTGGTCGTGTAGGGCTAATCCCTAGAGTAACCAAAGCATCATTTGCTGCGGTATAATCAAGGGCTTGCTCAATTTTACTCAAAAACTCCGTTTCCTTCAAAATCAAATGATCTGATGGTGCAACTACTATATTTGCATCCGGATTCTGTTTTAGGATTTTATAGGAAGCATAGGCAATACAAGGTGCGGTGTTGTTGCGACTTGGTTCCAGTAAAATATTGCTTACTGCTATACCGCTCAGTTGTTCCTGTATCAAACCCAAATATTGCTGATTGCTCAGTATATAGATATTTTCCTTAAGACAGATTTTTTCAAATCGTTCGTAAGTGAGTTGCAACAACGATTTCCCAATTCCCAATATGTCTATAAACTGTTTCGGAAAGTGATTACGACTCTTTGGCCAAAACCGACTTCCCACACCACCTGCCATAATGAGGACATAGGTGTTACTTTTAGTTTCTGTCATTATTTTATTTTTATTGTCTTTTATTTCTTAAATGATCTAAAAGTCATTATCAAGCCTTCTTCACAAGAAATAGGCAACTCTTTCCCAATAGTCTTTATTATTTTTTGATTACTTACCACATAATTCTCGGTTAACTTTTGTAAACGTTCTGAATTTAAGGGTAAATGCAGATAATCCCCTAATTTAGCCAGCAAGCTTATCGCATTTTTTGATAAATTGAGTATTCTACTTTTTTTATCCAAAACCTTTCCTATTAATTGAATCAATTCGTTTGTAGACAAGACATCATCATCTGCTACTTGATACACTCCCGAAGGAATAGAAGTATTCCCTAGTAATTCTTTAATCACAAAACAAAGATTTTCAATACTCAAAAAAGAACGCTGATTTTCAAAAGCTCCCAAAGGCCAAGGCAGTCCTTTAACAACCAATTGGTACAATAAATTGAGGTTCCCTTTGTTTCCAGCACCATGAATCATACAGGGTCTAAGTATATAAACGCGCTTTCCCTCCGGTAATTTCTGGTTCAAAATGTATTGCTCTGCTTGATGTTTGGCAATACCATAATGGGTTTTAGGATTTGGTATTTCGTCTTCGCTCAATATCCCCTTTACTTCATCTGCCACTGCTTTTACTGTACTCATGAAAATAAAAACAGCCGACTCCGAAGCTAAAAAAGCATCAAAAAGTTGCTTGGTTAACTCAAAATTAGCTTCGTAATAATCCTGCGGATTGGACACTTTTTTTAAATCGTGAGCTTTACCAGCTAAATGAATAATTACATCACCTTTTATCTCAATTTGCTGATTGGGGATGTACCTAACACTCAATGATTGCATCACATATGAATGTTGTAAATAGGTCATAAGATTAGTTCCAACAAATCCTTTAGCTCCTGTGATGATAATTTTCATAATAATTTAAATGCAATATTTATAGTTTGAATAAATTTACAATAGCTTCTAACATTTTATTTTTTAGAATTGTTGGAGAAAAGTTGTCATTAACGTATTTAAGATTATTCAAACCAATCTCTTCTTTTTGGGTGTCATTTAAATTTGCAAACTCTAACAAACCATTCACAATAGTGTTTTCATCATTATGATCAGCCATTATATTTCCATCTAAATCTGAAATTATTTCAGTCACATGAGATTGCTTTGGACCTATATACAAAATAGGTTTTCCAACAAACATTGCCCCATAAATTTTATTTGGATGAGTAAAACCTACTTGATTATTTCCCATTATAACAACCTGTACATCAGATGCTCCTAATGAATTGTGAATATTTTCTCTTGGTTGAAAAGGGAGTTGAATTATATTTTCTAATTTATTATTAAATTTAAAATCAGAAACATCTTTTTTCCTAACGCCTCCCCCTACAAAAACAAACAAAAAACGATTATCGTTCTCTAATAATTTTGTAACATTTAACAAAGTGTCTAAAGGATGTACATAAGCATGATTCCCTGAATACATTATTACAATTTTATCTCCGAAATCATTTTCAATTCTGAAAGGATTTTCATTTCTCTTTCCTTCATATATTTTATCAATTACAGGCCAAACAGGAATAGTAAAAACATCCTTTTTTTCAGCTCCTCTTCCAATCAAATATTCAGTCATAAATTTATCGAGAGATATAATCTTTTTAGATTCTTTTATACTATAATTCCCAATGGTTGTAAAAAACTTAGCCGCCAAAGAATCTTTTTTGATCAAATGAGAAGCTATAGACAATTCAGGCTGTAAATCCATAACCCAATAATAGAATGGTATTTTATTAAATTTTGATATTACAACCCCTAAAAAAGACAATAAAGGAGGAACAGTAGTCCCCAATATAACATCATATTTATTTTTCTTAACAAATAATAATTTGATACCTATATTAAAACTAAAAGTAAAGAAATCAATTATTCGAAAAAAAGGATTTCCTTTACCTAGTTTAGACTGACTAATTCGATATATCTTGATCCCATTTATAACCTCAAAATCAGAATATTTTGTGTTTTTTTCTTCATAGGGATATTTACTAGTAAAAACAGAAATTTCATGTCCGTTATTTTGTAAATGCTCGGCTAAATCCCATAAATGTTGTGAAACTGAAACAGTATCTGGATAAAACACCTGTGTAATTAATAATAATTTCAAAATACTTTTTGATTACTAAATATATTTAAAAGGAATACTCTAAATAATTTTAAATTTATAAAAACAGGAAATTACCATTGTATTATTAGCGGTAATTTCCTGTGTAACATTTTTCTAATACATTAAATTGATTTTTTCACTTGATCATTAATCCAAGTAAATGTTTTGATCATTCCTTTTTCAAGTGGTTCTGATACTCTCCATTGTATTTTTTCTTCATAAAGTCTATTATCTGAATTTCTTCCTCTAACACCCTCAGGGCATTTAAAACCATATTTCTGAATAAACTCTTCACCTGCTATGTTTTTAATTGCAATATTTTTACCGCTAATTTTTATTGCCATTTCAGCTAATTGATTAATCGTAACCATTTCATCTGACCCAATATTTACAGGACCCAAGAAATCACTTTCCATCATCCTCAGAACTGCCTCAACACATTCATCAACATAGAGAAAACTTCTTGTTTGTAATCCATCACCCCATACTTCAAAAGAACTTCCTACAGCTGCTTCAGCTGCTTTTCTTGACATTGCTGCTGGAGCCTTTTCTTTTCCACCCATCCAAGTCCCCTGTGGACCAAAAATATTATGAAATCTAGCTACTCTTACATCTAATTTGTAATTCCTATTAAAAGCAAAATACAAACGCTCGCTAAATAATTTTTCCCATCCATACTCTGAATCTGGATTTGCTGGATAAGCTGATGATTCTTCACAATTAGGATTATCTGGATCCAATTGATTGTGTTCAGGATACATACAGGCAGAAGATGAATAAAAAACTTTTTTAATATTTTTCTTCACACACTCGTGAACCACATTCAAATTTATAAGTGCCGAATTATGCATAACATTCGCATCGTTATCTCCTGTAAAAATATAACCTGCTCCACCCATATCTGCGGCCAACTGATATACCTCGTCATACCCTTCTCCAATTACCAATTCAACTGCCTTAGGATCACGCAAATCTGCCAAAATAAATTCATGACAAATTTCTTGATGATCAAAATACTCATGATTCTTAATATCGGCTATTCGAACATAACATCCTTCATTCTTTAATCTTTTTGCCAAGTGACCTCCTATGAAACCGCCGCCTCCTAATACAATTACTTTTTTCATGCTTACTTATTTTCTTTATTAATAATTAATTCTTTATACAATTCTTTATAGATTGCAACAACCTCAGCATAACATTTATCCCAAGAATACAAATGAGATTGTTGTAATCCCTTTTCAATAATTTCGTCTCTTTTAGTTTGAATAAATACAACACCCTCTTTAAATTGATCTATACTTAAAGTATTCATCAAAAAACCAGCATTGCCAGCAACTTCTGTAATTGAAGAGCATTGCAAAGCAATAAATGGACAACCTGCCTTCATCGCTTCTACAAGTGGAATACCAAAACCTTCATAAGAAGACGGATATAACAAAGCAAATGCGGCATTATAAGAAGTATTCAATTCAGTATTACTTATTATACCCAAATAGATCCATCTCCCTTTTAAATAGTTATCCAAAAATTGTATTTCTTTTTGAGATAACTGTCCCCCAACAATTTTAAGATGATAGTTATCAAGTGAAGCCACTGATTTAACTGCAAAATCAAAATTCTTATAGGAAGTTCTAGAACCAACAAATAAGAAAAAGGGATTACTACTGTTACTACTCGCTTCTGGTATTTTATAATAATCCGAGGATACCCCATTGTAAATAACCTTAATATCTTTAATAGAAAATTCAGGCGAAAAATACAATAAGTCCTTCTTTGTATTTTCAGAAATACATATTACTACATCAGCTGCAGCTATTGCTTTTTTCTTTTGCCAAGAATGTAGCCATTTTTTGGGGCCAGAACTAAAGCGTTCATAAGTATAATCATGAACTGTAACGACTTCTCTAACTTGATTATTCTTTTTAACAGATTTACTTAATGTTCTATAGTATGAAGAATGAAAAATAAACTGTTCATTCCTATTCTTAATTTTAATAGTTCTATATCTTGAAAAATAATGAAGTAATTCATTATTATTTTCTACAATCTGAGTATTGTCAATTATTAATTGATCCCTAAATAAATTTCCTAATGGTTTATTTTCTTCAACAAAAAAAGTAGTTGTGCAAAATTGTTTCAAAATATTGCTCATAATTTCAAACCAATACACCGAAATCCCACCTGATTTTTGTAGCGAAAAAATTATGTTATCAATAATCAAATTCATATCTATACAATTTAAAACATAGTTCTCTGAAATTCAGAGTTATAAAAAACACCTTTATAGGGGGCAAACAATTCTGGATAGGCTGTAATGGATTGAAATAAAAACACAATTGAAATTAACAGCAATAAAAAATACACATACACTTTATCTAATCGTCTACTAAAAATCAAAAACTGGCATGAAATTAAAAGACTCTCCATAATATTAAAATACAACGAACCCCTATTCACTAAAATTAATAAAGAACTGGCAAAAAGAAAATAAATTACCATTCCAAAAACATATCCATTATACAGTACTTTATAATAAGACAGTTTTTTCGATAAAAAAGAATAGTTATAGGTGAAAATAGCTATAAAAAATAATCTTTTTATCAAACCAAAAACACTTAAACTCGCCTCAGCCAAAACATCTTTTGCTCCTTCTGAATAGGCAGTAGTTTTTGAAGCTGCTAATTCGCCAAATAGTCCTCCAAATTTTGAAAATACTTGAAATGGTAAATCTGTTTTTCCTAAGATTAAAGATATGATTAATACCGTAACTACTGTAACTGTTTTGAAATTCCTATCTAAAAAATAATATACTGCAAACAAAAATGCAGTGGTATGAAACAAACAAGCAACACCAATAACCCCAATAAATTTTAGTAATTTTCGTTCAAAAACAAATCTTAAGGAATATAAACAAATAACAATAGCCAACAACTGACGGTTAGAGCCAACCATTCCCAAATTTGTTGCATAAAAAAACAACAAGGCTACAAAGAAATAAGGACTATATTTTTTAGCTGCCCTAAAAATACCCCAATAAAATATTAGAGCATGTATTAACAAAAAAAAACTATAATTATCGAACAGCTTTTTTATCAAAAAAGCAAAAAAACCATAACCAATTTCATAACCAATTAAAGCATTTATAAGAACAGTACCGTAATCATCTGTGTTTTGAAAATTCTCTAAATAAGGAACCCAATCCGACCCTGTTTCCCATCGCAATCCTATTTGAATTACAATTATGACGTACAAAAAAGACACTAACCAATTTCTTTGCGAGTCAGTTAATTTTAGCCTTAAATCAACAAAACCAAAAACAAAAATGAACAGTAACGTAATTATGTAAACTTCCATTAAAGCAGATTTTTATACAAGTCATTCATTTTTGATATCACTACTTTGTTTGAAAAGCGTTCTTCATAATAATTCCTAAATTGACATTTTTTTTGCTCCTTAGCAAAATAAAGTTTAGAAATAATACTCTCAACAGTATTCTCAAAAAGAAACTCATCAGAAATAATAACATCGGGAATAGCACAAACATTAGATGATATTACAGGTTTATCAAACAAATACCCTTCAATTATGGGTAATCCAAAGCCTTCACCATAGGCTGCAGGAACAAGAACCAAATCACAATCTTTATAATATTGTATCAAATCATCATCAGAAACATACCCCAAAAGCGAAATATTCTCCAACCCTAAATTTTTTATTTCTATCTTGTAAAAATCCAATAAAGGACCTTTTCCTGCAATCAAAAATTCAATCTTTTTTGCTTTTAGTTTTTCTGCTACGGCAACAATCAAGTTAATTAATGCTCTTTCCTCAATGCTTCTAACTGTAAAAACCTTTATAACATCTGAATTAAACTTTTTTAAATTATCATTTATATAAAGATTATCGATTTCAAAAGTTTCAAAATGCGAAGTATTAGGAACTATAATATAGTTATTACTGCTTTTATACAAACTCATCTTTTTGGCATAACTGGAAATAAAATGAACGTAACCACAACGGCGATAAAGAATTTTTTCCAACAACCAAAAAATCTTGTTCAATTTGTGTTTCGTAACTCGTGTGAGATAATACAAAGCATCATGAACTGTAAACAAATTGCTCTGATACACACTCATTATACTCATAAGCGGATTATGGGAGTGTATGAATATTTTTTTATTTCTTTTTTTAATTTTGAATAAGAGAAAATTTAGATTAATAACCCAAAAAAAATTTTTCTTAACACCTATGCAAACGAGATTTCTGTATCTTCTTACACTAGAACAAGTGTCCCAATGCAAATAATAATTTATTAGAAAAGGACTTGCCAGTGATTGAAAATGAATCACATTCTCAACCCCACGTTTGTGTTTAAACATACTATTGTAACCAAAAAATGTAATCAATTTAACTTCTAATTTTAAATTGTTTAAAATAATCTTTATTCAGAAGATAAACATGGTTCTCAATTTTTGAATACGAACGCATGAGCCTAACAATCATAAAGAATTTATTAGCACCAATTATTTTAAACACAAAGCTTAAAATTTTATTTATCATAATTGTTTTATGTTCAATATTTGCAACCGAATCCATTGTTACTTTATCAATCTTTTGCATATGAGTATTAAGGATTTTACTACTCTTCAAAGACAAATAAAAACCTCCTTTTTCATCAAATGGGTTGGAATTTATTTTTTCATCCTCCAATAATCGTCTGAACAAACCTCTGTAAATTTTAGAAATCACAATGCCATCTGAAAAATAATTATAAGAATAACCGAGTTTGATATATTTTAAAAAGTCACTTTCTCTAATAAAGTTAGCATAAATCTCAAATATTTCATTAAAATCCTTGTAACCTTCAAAATTTTTAATATTCCCCTGGACAATATCTCCATTAACCAAAGCATTATAATTATAACCCGAAAAGTGAACAAATGTAAGTGGGTAAAAATTATTCACCTCCTTTTCAATACGATTCTTGACAAAAAAAGCACCATCAATATTTACAATTTCTCTCTCAAAAAAGTTCCATGGTGCAACATTTAATCCTAAATCTGAAGAAATCAATAATTGCGTTGGAAAAAATGAGGGCAAAAAATCCATCCACTTCTGGTCTGTAAAATAATTTTCCATCATATTCTGAAAGCACCTGTCTTCAAGACGAATTTCCCACCAATCTAGCATTTTCTTTGCAGATTCATCATTTTTCAAAGCTAGAAAACCCAAATTAAACATACCCGAGAACAATAAATTTCTTTCATTTAAATTTCCTGTATATATTCTCTCAATTGTAGTAATATGTGGAGTTACAATAATAGATTTCTGATCCAATTGATTAAAAATAGTATCCAAAGAATTAAATACTAAAATATCAGGATCAAAATAAATACAGGCATTTGGAGAAAAATGTTCTAAAACATATTTAAAACACGATGGTTTAATGGAAGTACAGAACTCAGTAATATCATATTTAAAACTCATCTGTTGCCATTTAGCTTCTGAAATTCCTATCGCATCCTTAGCAATAATGACATTGTCCGGAAGATTTTTCAACTCCTCTTCTAAAGAAAATTCATCTGCAACAAAAACAAAAAAATCAACATCTATATTATGTTTTTTTATTGATTTTTCAAGGGCTAATGCTAAACCTATGTAATTTTTTGCACAAATTGTAAAAACTGTATTTTTCATTTTTAATTTATTCTTTTCGCAGGAACTCCTGCTATTATTGAATTTTTAGGAAAACTTTTAGTCACAACTGAATTAGCTCCTATTACACAATTTTCACCTATTACTACACCTGGCATTATTGAAACATTCTCCCCAATCCAAACATTATCTTCAATTATCACTTCTCCTTTGTAATACAATGGTCTCGAAATAGGTGGTATTTGTAAACTTTCGTCGTCTGTTTTACCATGATAATGATCCGTAATCAAAACATTACTGCCTACCAGCACATTGTTTCCTATTATTATCTTCCCAATTCCACCAATGTGACAATTATAATTAAAACAAACATTGTTTCCGATGACAATCTCTGGCTTAAAATAATCATTCCCATATTTAGACCAAGCCTCAATTCTTAATCCTGGACAACCAATAAAATCATCACCTATTTCAACAAACTCCAGACCTAACCCATAAAAAGGATAGTCAAGATTGAAATTTTTACCATAAACTTTAAAAAATCTTTTATACCAAGAAGAATAAATCAACCTTTTAACTAATTTAAACCTCATTAAAAATTTAAGGTCAAATATCTTAGATAATATATAACCAAATAATTCCAAAATCGGATAGAGCAGTCTTTTCATTTTTTAAAATTTAATTTAAAACTCACCCCCAATAAATTGGGAGTCCCATTACGATTTATCTCCTCAAATTAATTTCAATAATTCTATCCCCAACTCTTGTAACAAGTTGTCTCCAATTAAAACTTGAATCTGAGAAATTAATAGCTTCTCTATAATTTGTTTCTAAATCAACTTTTGACTTAAAAACATCACACAAAGCTACTCTTAAAGCATCGATATCTCCAATTTTTATAATTTTCCCTAGTTTCCCATTGTCCGAAATTTCTTTGGCACCACTAACATTTGTTGTAAGTATATAATTCCCAAATGCAAGAGCCTCAGGAAAAACATTTGCCATTCCTTCCCAAGTTGACGTCAATACAAATAATTTTGATTTATTATATAAATCCAATAATATTGCCCTATCATAAATTGCTCCCGTAATTATAACCTTTTCTTTTTTATCAGGATTTTTTAATATAAATTCATTGTAAGTTTTTAAAAACTTTTCTTCTACACTTCCAATCAACATAAATTTCCAATCATGCATATCAACTCCATCAAGTGCTTCTAGCATCATTTCATTATTTTTTTGTACAGTCCCTAATCTGCCAACTGTAATTAATAAATTTTCTTTTTCATTGAACTCTCTCTTAGTAATATTTAATTCTTCAAAAAGTTTTGCATCAAAGCCATTTGACATCAGTACCGTTGATTTTCTTAAATGCTCACCTAACAAACCTTGTTTTATGGCTTCATAATTAACTTCCGTTTCTACAGAATAAACATCAACAGCTTTCAAAAATAAATTTCTAAAATACCTCCTAAAACCTTTATTAGTAGGTTTTGAAAAATCAGTATATCCTAAATCCCCTTTTATATAACAAATCCCTTTAGAATTTAATAATTTATAAATCTTAGCAAAAAAAACATTTCGTTGATTTAGCCAAAAAAGACATAATACATCAATTCTCTTGGCATTTTTTATTAGCCACCAAGTCATTTCTTTCTCACTCCAAATAGTTGAATGAAACTTACTGAGAGATTTAATAGGAGTCAGTTTCATTCCTCTATAATTATCATTAAAATCAATATTTTCTTTATTTATTGGATAAACTATCTCTCCTTGCATTCCTAAATAATCGTTCAAATATTTAGGAACAAGAAACATATCTTTTCCTGCTACATTTTTATCAAAATAAAACATACTGACTAACCTCTTCTCTGTCATCTACAAATCATTATATAGTTCAATTAATTCTCTTGAGTGCTGATTTGCTTTTTTAGTTCCTTCAATATTATTAATAACTTTATTGTAAAAACCAATCAATTCAGTTGAATTTATATACTTTTTCATTTCAACAATATCATTTTCATTAACCCCAAACAATTTACCATTTTTATCATTAATAAAATCTGGAAGTCCCCCTTTTTTGGTTCCTATAATTGGAATACCCGCATTTAAAAATTCAAAAATTACCTGAGGTGCATTATCCTCCCAAACAGGTAATACGAGTCCAAAATCTATATCTTTTAGTATAGAAGGCAAATCTGTATGTTTATATTCACCATGATATATAACCTTTTCATTTGTTTTAATTTCTTCTAAAACATTTGGAGCCACACGACCATAGATGTGAAATTCATGTTTCGTGTTTTTAATCAACTCAAGTAATATGTTAGCGCCTTTATGATAATTTAAATTTCCCATAAATCCAAACCTAATGATGTCATTTGTCTCTTTGAACTTTCTTCCTCCAAACAAACTTCTAAAATCCTCCTCAGCTGTATAATTACCAATATGATTTACAACAAACTTATCATTAACAAATCCATTATTTTGATAAATCTCTCTTACTCTATTAGAAACAGCAATTAATAAATCTGCTTCTTTAAACATTTTATTACCAACAACAAATCTTTCGTGATGACCAGAAGAAGGAGAAAACGAATCTTTATAAAATATATTTTTAATTTTTTTATTGATAAAACGCCAATATCTATTTCCTATAGCTTCATTTCTTTGAATACATGAATTACAATCTTTATTTTCATTTGAATCCACACAATTTGACCCATCTGCCTTCATAAGTACAATCCTATTACAGATATAATAATAATCATGTAAAGAAATAACTAACTTTGCATGTTTTTTAAACATTTCTAACACCTTAATTGGAAGATCAATCATCATGTGTACATGAATAATATCCGGCTTTTCTCTTTTAATAATCTTTTCCAATTTAGCAATATCCCCATTTGAAACAACACTTGTTAAACCAAATGCTTGCATTTTTGTATCAATTGAAATAGTATTAAATACATACTCTTTTTTAATACCATTATCGTTTGAATAAATAACAGTAACTTCATGTCCTGCATCTATTAACGATTCCGAAATATTTCTAACATAATTGGTAATTCCTCCATTAAAACTAATATCAAAACCGGTACTTATTTGTATTACTTTCATATTTACTCTAATGTTTCCGTTAATTCTAGCGCTTTTTCTATAACATGATGCATATCATAGTATTTATATTCTGCTAATCGTCCACCAAAAATCACTTGATTATCTTTTTGAGACAGCAATTGATACTTGTCAAATAGCTCTTGATTTTTATCATCATTTATTGGATAATAAGGTTCGTTGTCCTTAGAATATTCGTGAGGATATTCTTTGGTCACAACTGTTTTTTCTTGAGTTCCAAATTCAAAATGTTTATGTTCTATAATTCTTGTATAAGGAATTTCACTTTCTGTATAATTTACAACAGCATTCCCTTGATAATTCGATATATTTAATACTTCACTTTCAAAATGAAGGCTTCTGTATTCCAACTTACCGTATTTAAAATCATAAAACTCATCTATCTTCCCTGTAAATACAATTTTATCAGCGAGATTATGCCATTTTTGCCTATCCTCAAAATAATTAATATTTGTAATTACATTTATACCAATCAACATTTTTTCAATAAGCTTTGTGTATCCGTCAACTGGAATACCTTGATAAATATCATTAAAATAATTATTATCAAATGTAAATCTAAAAGGTAATCTACGAATAATAAACGCTGGTATTTCTGTTGCTGGTCTTCCCCATTGTTTTTCTGTATATCCTTTTATTAGTTTTTCGTAAATATCAGTACCTCCTAGAACCAAAGCCTGTTCTTCAAGATTTTTAGGCTCAGTAATATGAGCATATTCGGCTTTTTGTTCATCTATCTTTTTTCGAGCTTCTTCAGGTGTTTTAACTCCCCAAAGCTGATAAAAAGTATTCATATTAAAAGGAAGATTATACATTTTCCCCTTATAATTTGCAATTGGAGAGTTAGTAAATCTATTAAACTCAACAAATGAATTCACATAATCCCAAACTTTTTTATTACTAGTATGAAATATATGTGCACCATATTTGTGGACATTTATTCCTTCTGTTTTTTCTGTATAAATATTTCCCGCTATATGATCTCTTTTTTCAATAACAACACACTTCTTGCCTTTTTTTGTCATTTCATGTGCAAATACACTACCAAATAAACCCGCTCCAATTATTAAATAATCGTATTCTTTTTTTTCCATAATTTATTTTCTAAAATATAATCTTTCTTTTCAGCACTAAAGCAACTTACAAATAACCATTCATAAGATTTTCTAATATTTGCACTAATTTCCACAACTTTTGACATTTTTTATGGCTAAAAGGTTTCTCAACACATCACTATTAACATAATATTTATAATTATTTTACTATATTTTTATCCACAATATTAACATCATTACCAAATATCTATACCTATTTTGTATTTAATTGCTTTTACCATTTTCATATAAACCCAAATAATACTTGAGAATAAAGCCATATTTTCAATATTTATCTTTTTATGACTCAAAACACTCTCATCAAACTCAAACTCAAAATTTAAATCTTTATGAATATCTATAAAGCAATATAAATATCTGTCAGCTATATATTTTGGCAAACCATATTTCTTAAAAATAAATTTTCTTAAGTAATAAGCATCTGTAACAAAAGCCTTTCTTGTTGAAATATTTAGGGATTCATTTACTCCCCATCGATATAATGTCAACGTCTTTTTTAATACAAAAACTTTATAGTGACAAGAAAATAATAGCGCAAAACAATAATCAAGTGATGGAAAAAAATCTGCATTATACCCGCCTATATCAAAAACTGCCTTTTTATTAAATAAACAACCTGTAGGTGGACCTAACGCAAAACTTAAGCAATTATCAATATCAAATATACGCTTGAACTTACCTCTCCATTTACGTCCCCTTATAATATTTGAATCTTTTTCAAATTGAAGAATCTGATCTTGAATTAATGTATCATTAAATAATTGCGAAACAGGCCTCAAAATACCTATATCTCGTTTATTATCAACAAAACACATACATTCAGACAAGAAAGAAGAAAGTATTAAATCATCATCATGTAACATTACCACATAATCTCCCAGAGCCAATTCAAACAAACGATTCCAATTACCTGCCATTCCAATATTTTCAGAATTCTTATAATAAGCAATTCTTTTATCATTATAGGACAGCAATAATTTTTCCGTCTCGCAACCCCTTTCTGGGTCATTATCTACTACAATTATGTCATAGAATTCATAACCTAACTGATTTATTGCACTATCAATTGCTTCTTTCAAAAGAGCTACTCTCTTGTAAGTGGGGATAGCGATAGTTACTTTTGGCGTAAAATCCAAGTTGGATTTTATTATCTGAATCGATGATATACTTGCTGTTTTAGCAAAATTATTCGTGATTTTTAAAAAATCCGTGTCCTTATCAATCACTATTTTTATTTTATTTTTAATCTGATTAACGATTCTTTCATTCCAATCTCAACAAAAGATAAAAAACTAATTCCAAACTCTTTGCAAACGACATAAGGCCATTTCCAATTTGCATACGCAATTTGAGACAAACCTTGCACTACTACTAGTCCTAAAATTCCATAGGTAGTGTAAACCAAAGAAAAATAATCTCCTAATACAATAGCCAATCCTGCAATTAATGAAGATTTAACAAATGGAATATTGTTTTTAGTAATAATAAATCCAGCAAAATTTGAATGATTCCCTTCCAACAGTACAATTAAGGCAAAAACGCACAAAACTAAAACTGATGGTAACTTAGCTTTTGCACCAATTATTATCAGTAACCATGGACATACAATAACCAAGAAAACAGCTCCAAATACAAATAACAAATAATACACATTCATACTAAAAGCAAATTCTTTTAAAATCTTTTCTTTATCTTCATTTACTCGCATTGCTGAAAATTTAGATTGACTAATCAAAAAAAAAGTTCCAGAAACAGTACTAATCAAGCCAACTAATTGTATCATTAATCCATATGAAGCAATTTCTGATAAAGGCAAATACAAACCAGCTAAGAAAAGACTAAATTTATTTATAGCATATGCTCCTATAAACACTAGCCCCATTTTTCGAGCATTGTACCATACAATATTAAAAAGTTCTAATTTTTCCTTTTTTGAAATATCAAAACAATCAATTTTACTCTTTAAGTCTTCAGTAAAAAAGAAACGATAAGAAATAATTCTATTAAAAAAAGGAGCAATAAAATTAGCTATTACAACTCCAATCAATCCAAAGCCCATATAAAGAAAAACAAAAGCCAAAATTACATAAACCATCCTTGAATATACAATGGCTTTTCTTGATTCCATTATCATACCTCTACCGCCAAGTAAAGCAGTATAATACGAATAAAACATTTCAAAAAAAACTGAAAAAGAAAAAATAAACCAAATTATCAAAGCATTATGAACTGTCTTAAATCCATTTGTTACCTCGTAAATATACCATGTTCCAAAAGTAAGTAAAGTCGCCAAAACTACTAAACCAATTCGTCTATAAACATAACGAGCTGTATGAATCATTGTTGCCAATAAACGGTAATTAATTTCTCTTGAATAACTCTCAACTTGAATCCCCTCTTTTTGCAAACTTTGTGCCCCTCCAAAAATATAGGAAATATTGCGTCCAAATTGTGAAGCAAAACCAAAGTCAAAAAGAGAAACCAAAGAACCAAAGGTTAGCAATAAATAATTCAAACCTATTTCTTCTTTGGTTAACATCCTAAGTATCAAAGGCAAAGTAATGACTCCTGATGCTATAGAAAAAAACTGAGCAAAATACCCCCAAAAAATATCTTTTTTTGATAATACTATACTCATGAATTAATTAAATAAAACTCATTAAAACCTTGAATATTTGAAGATATAATTTTCTTTTTATTCATTCAAATACTCCCTAATAACATCCGCCATATAATCATAATGACTTTCATTCAACCCTGGCCAAACCCCCAACCAAAAAGATTGGTTCATGATCGTATCCGTATTTGTCAAATCGCCGACCACGCGATGCTCAATATTGGCATAAGCGGGTTGTCTTAACAAGTTACCCCCAAACAACAAACGGGTTCCAATTTTCTTTTCTTCTAAATGTTGCACCAGCATATGTCTATCAGCAGCATCTCCTTCTCTAAGGGTCAACAGAAAACCAAACCAAGACGGATCAGAATCAGGTGTTGGTTCAGGCAAAATAAACACTTCTTCAAATTCCTTCATACGCTCATACAAAGCAGCATAATTTTCTCTACGTCTTTGAACGAACTGATCAATCTTTTTAATTTGAGACACCCCGAAAGCGGCTTGCATATCGGTCACTTTCAAGTTGAAACCAATATGTGAATAGGTGTATTTATGGTCATAACCATAAGGTAAAGTACCCAACTGTTGTCCAAAGCGACAACCGCAGGTATCATCTTTCCCTGGCTCACAATAACAATCACGCCCCCAATCACGGAAACTTTCTGCCAATTTGGCTAAAACAGGATTGTTAATCACAACCGCACCTCCTTCTCCCATAGTGATGTGGTGCGCCGGATAGAACGAAAATGTGGAGATATCCCCAAAAGTTCCAGTTTTTTGCCCTTTGTAAGTAGCTCCAAGCGAATCGCAATCGTCTTCTACTACCCAAAGATTGTATTTTTTTGCCACACGCATTACCTCATCCAAATCGAAAGGATTCCCCAAGGAGTGTGCAATCATAATTGCTTTTGTTTTTGGCCCCACAGCTGCTTCAATCATATCGGCTTTCACATTGTGTGTAGCAATGTCCACATCAATAAAAACGGGAATAGCTCCAAACTGAATGATTGGGTTTATCGTAGTAGGAAAACCAGCTGCCACTGTAATCACTTCATCACCTGGTTTTATAGCACGTTCGCCTAATTTTGGAGAAGTAAGTGCATAAAATGCCACCAAATTCGCAGAAGAACCCGAATTTACTAACAAAGCTTTTGTCGCTCCAAAGTATTTCGCAAAATCTTCTTCAAATTTGTTAGCAAAACGACCAGCAGTCAACCAACCATCCATTGCTGCATCAACACCATTTAATATATCCTCAGCATCTATTATTTTTCCAGTAACGGAAACATAATCCACTCCAGGAACTATTGGTTTGCTAATGTTTTTCTGCAATGCAGGCATCAATTGTTTTTCTAACTCTTCGTTAATATTTTTATATTCCATTTTTTATATTTTTTAAAATAAAAGCATCTACATTGGTATATTCAAATTGAGGATATTCCCTCGTAAATTTTATGTTCAGCAACCCTCCATTTAAAGGTCGTTTAGCTTTTTGTTGCAAAGACTGTGTAGAAATCGGTTCCAATAACAAATGACTAGCGTTCTTAAAATAAGATTTCACTTTTTTTGCCAATTGGTATCTGTTGTAATAATCAGTTGATGCCAAATGATAAACTCCTTTCTTATCATCCATAACCAGTAAATAAATCATCCTGGCTATGTCTCCTGCATAAATCGGCGTTGCAAACTGATCGAATGGAAGATTAAAATTCTTTTCCATACCAGAATGAATTACACTTAATAAATGAGCGACAAAATTTTTTGATCGTTCTTCCTCTCCATAAACATTAGTAATTCTAGCAATAATGCAACTTTCTATTTTTTCAGCAACCCATTCTGCTTCTAACTTATGTTTTCCGTAAACGTTAATTGGATTTGTCCTTTCAGTCTCTGAATAAGGTCCGTTCAAACCATCAAAAACATAATCTGTTGATATATAAACTAACCTAGTGTTATTTTTTTTACAATAGTCGGCAATTACTTTCGTTGAAGTCAATGTTTGGTTTTCACTATCCGCCTGATGCTCTTCACAATAATCAACATTAGTTAATGCACCACAATGAACAATCACCTCAGGTTTAAAATTTATTTCTTCTAAAAAATCAAAACAATTCTCTTCCAAAGGATCAAAAAAATAAGTTCCTTCAGTTTTAAAATTTCTATATGTCCCTATTACTTCAACATCTTTCTCTTTAAAATATTTTAAACAATGTGACCCTACTAAACCTGATGCTCCAATTACTAATACCTTCATCCTAAAAATATTTAAATCCTTTGTCAAATGGAGAAAACGAATCATCACGTTCTGAAATTATAGGATTCTCAATAAACAAATCAAATCCAAACGAATTCCACTTTACGCCTCCTTCACTTTCTTTACTCTGTACTGTCGTTGTATGATATTCTACAATTGTATCGTTTTCCAAAGACAAAAAGCCATGTGCAAATCCTTTTCCTATATATAATCCTTTTCGATTTTTATCAGAAAGTTCAACTGTCAAATATTTACCATACGTTTCTGAATGAAATCTCAAATCAAGAACTACATCCAAAATCGCTCCTTTAACAACATAAACCAATTTTTCATGATCATTCGGACTGTATTGAAAATGCATCCCCCTAAAAACATTTTGATGTGAAACGGAATAAAAACTTTCGGCAAAATTCCATTCTAATTTGTTGTCTATAAAAGTGTCCTTATATATTGTCTTAACAAATTCCCCTCTGTCATCCTTGAATGAATTATATTCCAAAACATATAAATCATTAAACTCGGTAGTCTTAATATTCATATTATTTTATTGTAAAAATGATATTATCTGTAATTCTGTAAACTGATTGATTTGATTCCTTTTCTGTACAAACTCACTATACCAGTCCATCGTCATACTCACTGCTTGTCTCGCATTCATTTTGGGCTGCCATTTCAATTCAGCTATAGCTTTACTAATGTCCAGTTTCAACAATCCTGCTTCGTGTGGCTGTCCTTCTACTTTTTCTACTATGTATTCGCCTTTTCCCCAACTAGCAATAGCCAATTTCAGCATTTCCTCCACAGGAAGTGCATCGGGTAAATGCGGTCCAAAATTGTAGGCTTGGCCAAATTTTATGGGTTCAACAGCTAAATTAGCTCCCAACAGCAAATAGCCCATAACAGGTTCCAACACATGTTGCCAAGGTCTCACCGAGTTTGGGTTGCGTATCACCACAGGATTTTCGAAAGCAAAAGCTTTGGCAATATCTGGTATCAATCTGTCTTGCGACCAGTCGCCACCACCAATTACATTTCCCGCTCTCGCTACGGCAATGCTTTTTTCATGTTGGTCGTAGTTTTTTATATTAAAAAAAGAATTTCTATACGAGTCAATCACCAACTCCGCACAAGCTTTACTCGCACTATAAGGGTCGTAACCACCCAAACGGTCGTTTTCTCTATATGGGTAAATCCATTCGTTGTTGTGATACACTTTATCAGTAGTTATCAATACCACATCACATTTCTTGTCGAGTAAACGCACGGCATCCAAAACATTGGCAGTGCCAATAACGTTTACCTCAAAAGTTTCGGCAGGTATATCGTAAGACAAGCGTACTAAGGGCTGTGCAGCTAGATGAAAAACAAAATCGGGCTGAAAAGACACTAATTCTTCTTCCAGACGTTGTTTATCTCTTAAATCGGCAATGACTGAAGTACAAATAGTCTCGCCATCAATCAAATGAAACAGATCCTCTTTAGTTTGCGGTGCCAACGCATATCCTTTGACCTCTGCTCCTAGAAGCGATAAGGTTTTTAACATCCAAGCACCTTTAAAACCAGTGTGCCCAGTTAAAAAAACCTTTTTCCCTTGGTAAGTATTTTTCAGTTTATAAAATAATGATTCTACCATGTTTTCCATTTTGCATTACCGGAATTCCACATAGCTTCTAACTCAATTCTATCTCTTAAAGCATCCATACATTTCCAAAATCCAGTGTGCTTGTATGCTGCCAGCTGTTGATCTTTAGCAATAGCTCCTAATGGTTCCTTTTCCCATTGTGTATCTTCCACATCTCCTTCTAGATATTTAAAAATACCTGATTCTAAAACAAAAAAACCTCCATTAATCCACATTCCATCGCCCGCTGGTTTTTCCACGAAACTATCGACCTCCCCTTGAGGTTTTATTTCTAAATTTCCGAAACGCCCAGGTACTTGTACACTCGTTAAAGTAGCTAACCTCCCATGTGATTTATGAAAATCTAAAAGTGCAGATAAATTGACATCGGCTACACCATCCCCATAGGTTAACATAAAGGTTTCTCCTGTTACATATTTTTCAATACGCTTCAATCTTCCCGCTGTGTTGGTATGCAATCCAGTGTCTATCAAAGTTACTTTGAAAGATTCAGTTTCCGAATAATGGACATTAATGTTATTATTGGCTAATTCAATTGTAACATCCGAATTGTGTAAATAATAATTATAGAAATATTCTTTGATGTAGGTTGCTTTATAGCCCAAACAAATCACAAATTCATTGTACCCATAATGCTCATACATTTTTAGAATGTGCCATAAAATAGGCTTTCCGCCAATTTCTACCATAGGTTTAGGTCTTGCTTCCGTTTCTTCCATCAGGCGTGTTCCAAAACCACCTGCAAAAATGACTACTTTCATATATAGATTTTAGATTTTAGATTTTAGGTTTAAACTTTTGTCCCAAAGGTATAGGGATAAATTTTCAACTCTAAATCTTTATGTTTCTATTTTTTGTTTTGCTTAAAACTTTCTTTATTCTGCATTCTATTCAGTATTCACCATTCACTACTCCTTTCAACCCTTACCCACCTAGCGAAGTTCCCCCTTCGGGGTTAGGGGGCTATTTCAACAAAAACACCATCAGTCAAAGGATAACTGCAACACAATAAAAAATCTTCAGATTCCAAATCATCTCGTTCTTTCGAAAGTCCTATCATTCGCAATTCTCCAGCTACTAATTTCCCTTTGCAGGTATTACAACTTCCAGTTTGACAGGAATACGGCAATTCAATTCCGGCATCAAGAGCAGCTTCCAAAACACTTTTTCCTTTTTCAACTTCAACTATGGTATCAATTCCTTGAAATTGAATATTTATAGTATGGGTAACGATATCTTCAAAATCTTTTGGATTTTTAATCAATTCAAAATCTTCCGAAAGAATGTTTTCTTTCGGACATTTTAAAATACCCAAAGCTTCTTTGATGGTATTTTTCAAATCTATTGGACCGCAAATGTAATGTTTTGTCTGTTCAACATCCGTGTCTTGAAGTAAATCCAAGATGAATGCTGTGTTAATTCTCCCGCTTTTTACAAAATGATGTCTTTCAACATGATTGTATTGGGTATGAAAGTGCCAAACTTTAAATTTTTCTGGATACTGTTTCAATAAGTCGTCAATTAAATCTAAAAAAATCGTAGATTCAAAATTCTTATTTCCATATATTAGATTTACCTGAACCAATGGATTCGAAATTAAAACTTCTTTTATAATCGACATTAATGGCGTTACACCGCTACCAACTCCCCAAAAATAAATCTGATTAGTAAACTCATCATGGGTATGTACAAAATCACCTATAGGCTCCATCACTTCTACAATATCTCCAACTTGAACGGTATCATGCACATAATTAGAAAAAATACCATTGGGCACGCGCTTGATAGTCGTTTCCAAAAAAGCATCTGCCGAAGGTGCCGATGAAAAGGAATAAGGTCTAGTATATTTTCTCCCGTTAATTCTAAAAGACAAAGTAAGATACTGACCCGCTTGATATTTAATCTTTTTTAAACCAGGTTGCTTGAAACAAAGAGTAATGGTATCTTTTGTCTCTTTTTTTATATCGTGAACTTTTAAAGTGTAATTTTTCATGATTTTTATCTATCTGGCAAAACAGATTGATTCTTTATTCTAAAACCTATTTTTTTATTTTTTATTCAACTCTTTCTGATGAACTTCCCTTCTTAAACCCGAACTCGAAAACCGATGGTCACGAGTATTAAAATACAATTCAATTCCTTTCGCTTCACAATACATTCTCCCCGTAAAATCTTGCTCTCGATATTCATCTCCTACAATGCGCACATCAATTTTAAAGGAACGCAAGATGTCTTCTAAATCCTGTTCGGTAGCATAAGGAACAATCTCATCTACAAACTTACATCCTTTCAATTGTATGTAACGCTCCACTACTGTTTGTGCGGGTTGATTTTTATCGGGACGATCCAGAGTAGGATCCGTTTGCAAACCTACAATCAAATAATCACAATGGCGTTTGGCTTCTTCCAACATTTTAACATGACCAGCATGAAACAAGTCAAAAGCACTAAAAGTTATTCCTGTTTTCATATTTAATTATTTTTTTGGTTTTCGTTTATCAAATTGTCGAGTGCCATTATGAAAACCTCTTTCTAAACTATATTTCCCTGCTTCCTTATGGGGCGCAGGCAAAACAAAAATTTAAACCTATACTTCAATTTTCGTTCCCTTTAGGGCTGGTTTAAAACGAAAATTCATCATTTTTTTTCAACTCCCGTTAGGGTCGGGACAAAAGAAAAATCATCCCTTATATCTTAGCGTTCTTTGCGACTCCTTTGCGTCCCGATTGCTATCGGGATTGCGGTTACGCCCAATCAACTTTAAACTTTTAAATAACTTTAAACAATTTAAACCCTTAAACAACTTTAAACTGTAAACAATTCAAACCCTTAACCTGCTAACTCCTTCAACAACCTCCTCACAATCAAGACCAAAACAGTTAAAAACCCAGCCAAAAATCCTCCCATCACCAAACCTTTGGCTTTTCCGAAACGTTCTTTCGGTAAGGGCAAAATAGGTCGGTCAATAACTTGAATCAAAGGTGTTTCTTTACGCAAAGTAACTTTAGCCAATTCGGTTTGTTTCACTAATTCAGTCAGTATGGCGGTATTCGCCTGCACATCAACCTGTCTGCGGGCAGATGGGGTACGACGCACATTAAGAGCAGGATTCAACATAAAGGTATTATCATTGGCCACTGCTACTCCCGTAATAGCACCATTGAGCTCGGCACGAATGGAATCGGTTTGTCGTTCCAAAATTTCCATATTAGCACGGGCCTTTTTGCTTTTGGTCGTCACATAAAACTGTCCAACCTGTTTGGCTAGCGCTTCGCAGAAATACTTCGAAAACATTTCATTGGTTGAAGCTACATCCATAGAAATAATAGCTATTTTCTTGTCTTTTTGAGCCACAGCTAAAGAAGATTTAGATAAATTCTGATAAATTATACCCAAAATGCTATCATGCACACGAGTAAAGTACTTACGTTTGGTATTGGGTAAAAATTGTATGTTCTTGAATTTAGGATTCTCCTTCCAGCTGTCTCTCCATTCGTTATTTTGAATGTACATTTCAGCCAAAGAAATTACTTTTCCATTAACCGTAACAGGAGTCATTAAGGTTTCTTCAACCATGGTGCGGGATTTAAACAACTCAGTCAAATTAGAACCCGTAAATATACTTCCACCTCCACCACCAAGATCAATCCCAAAAGAACTAGCCAGTGACCCTAGACCTCCAGCTCCACCTCCTTTTTCATCTTCCAAAGCAAAAGACAAAGTAGCGGTATAAATTGGTTTTTTAGTCAAAGAATACGTTAACCCCAAAGCAGCTCCTACAATCCCTGCCAATACAATGATTTTCCATTGGGAAAGTAAATAGCTATACCATTCCTTAGCCTTTTCTATCAATTCTTTTAACGAAATCTCGTCGTTGGGTATTTGTTCTTCCATATTTCCGTTGTCGGTTTTATGTTTTCTGTAATCGGTTTTTGGTTAACCTTTATTGGTTATCTGTTGTAAGTTTTCTGTTCTCTGTTGTCTGTTCTCTGTTGTCTGTTCTCTTTTATCTGTTTTCTGTTGTCTAAACTCATTAAACAACTTTTAAACTTTTAAACTGACAACTCATAACCCACAACAGATAACCCATAACTGATTTATTTAATAGCTGTCACCAACAAAACGCCCATACTCACTAACACAGAAGCAATACTCACCCATTCTCCAGCACTCATTTTTTTGACTTCTGGTTTTTCTGGGACTATAATTTGGGAACCAGGCAGAACGGTTGGAGTTGACCTAAAAAATAATAATATGTTATGAGATACTGCAGCTTGACCGTTAGGATAGATAATATAGGCATTCTTTCTCCATCCTTTAGCATCAAGTCCGCCAACGGCATCCAGATAATAATTAAAGCCCCTGCCTTTTACGTATGGAATCTCAGAAGTTAAAAGTACATTCCCGGCCACTTTTACGGTTTCATTGAAAGTAGAAACTTCAATTTCGTCTCCAGGCAATAACGTAACATTCGCATTCCCGGTTTGATTTTTGGCTACTTTAGTCCAATCTACAGGTATGGTGGCGTATTTTAAATCCTCTTTGAGTTTCTTTTCTAATTTGTTTTGAATACTGTCTTTTTTACCCAAATTCAAATTCACATTTTCTAAATCTTCAATTTGTGCTGCTTTTATAGGTCTTTTTATTTTTACTCCATTCAAACTCGCCATCGATGTTAATCCTCCTGCTCTTACAATAACATCATAGATTTTTTCTTTTTTATTGGCCAATACATATTTTCCTGGGTAAGCAACTGCCCCTTTTATAAGGACCATTTCTGGTTTATCGGTAACAGCCATTCGCCTAATATTAACAACATCAAATGGTTTCAATTCAAAATTAGTAATTTGTTCATTCGAATCGGGTGTGATTTCTATAGTAAACAATTCAACTTTCTTAGGATTGGTATCATCAATATTTTCAGCTTTGATCATTCTCGCAATTTCAACACGTTTGGAGGCTGAACCTGTTAACCCACCAGCCGCAATAATCAAATCGTTAAGGGTTAAATTGTCCTGATAGTCATATACATTTGGTTTGTTTACTTCACCATCAATGGTAACTTTATATTCTTCTTTGAAATCTAAAACAGAATATACCGTTAAAACATCTTCCTTTTTTAAAGCTAAATTCGCTTCAAAATCACCCGACATTGCTTTGGACAAATCAATAGTTACATTCTCGTAAGTCAAATCCGACTTTAAACGAATGATACGAGCTCTTTTTAAATAGGCGTCTTCTTTTAATCCTTCGGCTTGACGGATCAAATCTGTAACACGCATTCCTTGATAGAAGGAATAAGTATCGGGTCTAAATACTGCTCCTTGAATAATAATACGATTCTCAAAACGGTTCAGAATTTTTGAAACACGGTACACATCCCCGTTCAAAGGTATATAACTGCTGTATTGTGCCGCTTGTATATCGGCTACCTTAAATTCTTTTCCTGTTTTTTGTAAAACATTAACCGATGCGGTATAAGCAAACTCATTGAATCCGGAAGCAAAATTCAATAAATTAGAGAAATTCTCTCCTTTTTTCATCTCAAAAATTCCCGGACGTTTTACTTCTCCTTCAACAGTCACCCTATTGGTGTAAGCTGGAATCCGTATAACGTCATTGTCTTTTAAACCCACATTATCCGACTGGTTTCCACTGACCAAAAAGCGATAGATGTCAATATTTTTAAACACCTTATTATTACGAATCAATTCAATGTTTCGGTAACTTCCGTTTTTGCTCGGACCTCCCCCCAAAAACAAGGCATTATAAACAGTTGCAAGGGATGAAATAGAATAATTTCCAGGTTGCTTGCTACCGATAATAGTCACCTTAATAGTACGAATACGACTCAAACTTATGCTAACTTGTGATTGCCCCGAACGAACGGTACTGTAAATTCTAGAAATAGCTCCTTTAATTTTTTGAGTGGCAGCTTCAATGGTCATTCCAGACACTGCAATCTGTCCAACATATTGAATATTGACTTTTCCTTCAACAGTTACGGGTACGGTATCATCAAATTCTTGCACGCCATTTACACTTACTTGCAATTCATCACCAGGGCCTAAAACATAATTTACAGGAGTAGCCAATTTTAAGTTAGGTTGAAAATTCAAAGTGGGATTGTCAAACAACTCAGAGCCAAAAACAAGTGAATTTAAACTGTCTTTTACTTTAATGTTTTCTATTTTTTCTTGCTTTCGCTCACTTTCTTCACTATTATTTTGGTCCGCATCCAAATCATTTTTCTTTTGTTTGGATATCGTTTTGGTTGGTACAGCTAACCTCTTTTTCAATTTAGCAAATTCCGTAGCACTCATACCTTTAGAAAGCGCCATAGACTCCGCTTGATCTATCGAAACATTATTACTTTGCAGTTGCGATTTTATCTTGGATATATCTCCATCCGATAAATAATCTACTCTTACGGTACTCAGATCACTGCCCTTCAAAATATCTTGAGCCATCAAAGAGGAAGACTGAAAAAGAGCTATAAAAAGGACAATTGCTGTAATTATTTTTCTCATATTATTTTTTTTTGACCATTAAAACATTTTTTACCGCACAGTAATCAATGTCGTTTCCTTAAGAGTGGGTTTTGTCATTCCGACGAAGGAGGAATCACATTAGGTGTTCCTGTAATGTGATTTCTCCCGCTGGTCGAAATGACAAACTAAACGAATTTGGTCTGACAGTTCCTTAAGGAAATGACATTGACATAGTTATAAAATTCTATACTTATAACTAGTAAAAAACGATGAAACCCTAGAGGTTACTTTTATCTAATATTGTTATTCAAGTAATTTTTTCAAGTAAAGCCGTTTAGGCTGTGCCAAGTTAAAATACTGCAGTGTAGCAAAACTCTTAACTCAAAACCCACAACTCAAAACAGTAAACCGATAAAATCACTCCACGGCTTCGCCACTGTGAGTCCCATAATGGTTCACTATTTCTAAGAATTTGCGAAATTAAACTAAAAATAAAGATTTTCCTGTACTTTTTAAGCTGTATTTTTACAATTATATTTGTAAGCAATTACACAAAATACTAAAGCTCTTTATTTCAACTTTTTAAAAAAACAAAAAATTATTTTATTTTCTTTTCTACTTTAAGAATACATCCCAAAGACTCCAAGACAAGTACATAATGATTCAGTTTTACCTCTTGAACTATGGCCGATTGTGCGACAAATGGCCCAGATTCCAAAACGATTTTATCCCCTTTTTGCCAAGTATCCACCATCACTTCAAAAGTGTCGGGTACATTCAGCCAATCTTGTATAGCTTGAATCTCATTTTCCTTTACAATAGCAGGTTTTCCTAGCCAAAATAAATAGCGAATCGCACCAGGAATTTCAAAAATAACATTCCGTTCCTTTTCATTCACTTGAACAAAAATATAGGAATTAAAAAGTGGAACTTCTATTTTCTTTTTACGATCCGACCATTGACTGATTTTGGTTATCAAAGGACAATAGGAAATTACTCCTATCTCACTTAGCCGCTCCGCAACTTTCTTTTCCCACTTGGGTTTGGTGTAAACTACGTACCAGTTCATGTTTTCTTATCTTATTAATTCCTTTATACGTAATCAAGCTTTATTCAAATCAATATTCTCACACCTCACTTGTCACCTCGAGCACAGTCGAGAGGCACTTCTCACTATCCACTTCTCACTTAAAACTATTCACCATTCACTACATCCTACGAATACTGCTTCTCATAATACGAAGCATACGCTCCCGAAGTCACATTGTTCAACCAATCTTGATTATTCAAATACCAATCAATAGTGATTTCTAATCCTTGTTCAAAAGTAACAGATGGTTTCCAGCCCAACTGTGTATTAATTTTGGAGGCATCAATAGCATAACGCAAATCATGTCCCGGTCTGTCTTTCACGTAAGTGATCAATTGAGCTGATTCTCCAGTAGTTCTTCCTAGTTTTTGATCCATAATTTGGCACAACACTTTGACCAAATCGATATTTTTCCACTCATTAAAACCTCCAATATTATAGGTTTCATGATTTTTTCCATCATGAAAAACCAAATCAATAGCCACGGCATGGTCTTTTACAAAAAGCCAATCTCTGGTATAATTTCCGTCCCCATAAACCGGCAATGGTTTATTATTGATAATATTGTTGATGAACAACGGAATCAATTTCTCTGGAAAATGGTAAGGACCATAATTATTAGAGCAATTCGTAATTACATACGGCAATCCATACGTTTCGCCATAAGCCCGAACAAAATGATCCGAACTGGCTTTGGATGCTGAATAAGGCGAATTCGGGTCATAGGCAGTAGTCTCTGTAAATAAACCCTCGGCCCCTAGAGAACCATAAACCTCATCGGTACTCACGTGATAAAAACGTTTGCCTTCAAAGTTCCCCAACCATTGTTTTTTGGCCGCATTCAATAAATTCATCGTTCCAATCACATTGGTTTTCACAAAAGCCAAAGGATCTTCAATCGAACGATCCACATGTGATTCGGCAGCTAAGTGAATCACTCCATCAAACTGTTGGTTTTGAAACAAAGCATCTATGAAATTTTCATCAGTTATATCTCCTTTTACAAAAGTATAATTCGGTTCTTTTTCAATATCCTTGATATTTTCTAAATTCCCAGCATAGGTCAATGCATCCAAATTAAAAATTTGATAATCTGGATAATTTTGCACAAATCGTCTTACGACATGTGAACCAATAAACCCCGCTCCTCCTGTAATAAGTATTTTTTTCATTTTAATATTTTTATTTTGACTTAACTATTTCTTTATGTTTTCTATTTTCTCTATTCTACCCTCTAAAATCTGACTTCTAACTTCCAATCACCCAATACCCTCCCGTTTTTGGAGCACCTCTGAATTCAATTTTACGATCATCCTTTAATTGCTTTACCCAACGTTCTACGGTACGTTTCGGAACACTGAAATGATTTATCAATGACAAAATATTTACTCCAGGATTTTTTGCAATAAAACTAAAAATTGAATTTGAATCTAAAATTGCTGCATCTACTTTTTCTAAATTTACACCGCCATTTACACCGCCACGTACACCGCCATTTACACCGCCATCGTTTGTTTCAGTTCCATTGGCATAAACCGTTACACGAAAACCATTTTGAAAAGCTTCGAAAGTTGGAGCTGTCAAACCGTAATGCACAAATGCATTGGTGATGCGCTTGATACCCGATCCGTATTTTTCTATAATCCCTGATTCCCTAAACAGGTCGGCAATTTTTCTGTTTCGAGCATAAGAGGTATATGTCCCAGCACGCAATTCATCAAAAGTAATCCCGTTTCCTAATCCTCCGGGATTGTAAAACTCAATTTTATGGTCAAAAATTTTAATAATGGAATCCCCTGTATTTTGATAATCGCGATGTACAATCATATTGACAACAATTTCGCGCAAAGCGTCCAAAGGGTATTCCCAACGTTCTTCCCTTTTGGGATCTCCCGTTATAATATAATTTTTATTCATGTGTTTCCGAACAAATGCTAGTGTAGCTTCTACTTCTGTAAACAAATCCGATCGCAAAACAATACTGTCTTTGATGCTCGTCTCTGTAGAAAACCGGCCAATTGAAATTGTGGCATCAAAAACTTCATTTTTGGAAAACAACAAATGACAGGCATTGGCCATTTGTCCATTTTCTTTCAACATTTCAAACTTCCGAAGTACCGTAAGCGGATCATCTTGTATTTGAGTCTCCCGAATTCCATTAGACGATTCAATAAAACGATTTACTTTATCTAAGTCAATAGACCCCAAATCATAATGTGGAGAAGGATAATAATCCCAACTGCTATTGAAAGTCTTCAAATGCAAATCGGATATCTCTTGTAAATTCATTTGATAATTGGCATTTTTTACCCTTTTGTAATAGCGCACTTTGAAAGCCACAGGCTTAATCGGAAATTCTTGAATACTGAAAACTAACACTGATACACCATCCATTTCCTCAACAGCAACATCCGGTATAATGGACGGAATGGTTTTATTTTTTATTTCGTTTGTCCATTGTTGAACACTTTCTTTTCCTATTTTAAAAGAAGAAATTGCCACACCATTATCATCCACTCCTACACAAACACTTCCTCCTTCGGCATTGGCAAAAGCCACCAAAGTAATAATTACCTCATCATTGAAGCTCGATTTTAATTCGATATGCTGACTTTCTGTTTTCAGTTATTTCTATTTTCTATTCCCTTAATTCTCTTCTCTAAAAACTCACAACCAACAACCCACAACCCACAACTCACTTTTCACTTCTCACCACTCACTTCTAACCTCTAACTATTCACTCCTCACCATTCACTACTCACAATTCACTACTCACAATTTCCCATCAACCCCGTCCGTCAAAACGCCCTTAACATCATACAATATACTGCATGTTTCTCTTAACGAATTAATATCCAAATTCAAAAATTCAGTATGCGCCACACCAAGAACTATCGCATCATAAGTAGCTTTTGGCACCTCATTCACCATTGTTAAACCATATTCGTGTTGCACCTCAGAAGGATTAGCCCAAGGATCAAAAATAGTCACTTCGATTCCGTAATCTTCCAGTGCCTGGATCACATCTACAATTTTGGTATTGCGAACATCAGGACAATTTTCTTTAAAAGTAATACCGAGCATTAACAAGCGGGCACCATTGATAGTCACCCCTTTTTTAATCATTAACTTCACTACTTGTGAGGCTACATAATCGCCCATACTGTCATTCAATCGACGACCGGCCAATATAATTTCAGGATGATAGCCTTTCTCTTGCGCTTTTTGCGCCAAATAATAGGGATCAACCCCTATACAATGCCCGCCAACCAAGCCCGGTTTGAAAGGCAAAAAATTCCATTTGGTTCCCGCGGCTTTAAGTACAGCAGCAGTATCAATATCCAAAAGATTAAAAATTTTGGCCAATTCGTTTACAAAAGCAATATTGATATCGCGTTGGGAATTCTCGATGACTTTTGCAGCTTCAGCCACTTTTATAGAGGGGGCTAAATGCGTTCCTGCAGTAATAACCGATTGATACAATTCATTTACTTTATGACCAATTTCAGGAGTGGATCCTGAGGTTATTTTTAATATTTTTTCAACAGTATGTTCTTTATCCCCTGGATTGATTCGTTCTGGGGAATAGCCTGCAAAAAAATCGATGTTGAATTTTAATCCGGATATTTTTTCTAAAACAGGCACACATTCTTCTTCTGTAACTCCTGGATATACGGTAGACTCGTAAATAACGATATCTCCTTTTTTCAAAACGGAACCAACAGTTTCACTGGATTTAAACAAAGGAGTCAAATCAGGACGGTTGTTTTTGTCAACCGGAGTAGGAACCGTTACAATAAAATAAGTACAGTTGGCTATATCTGATTTTTGGGAGGTACAATACAAACCTTTTTCATTACTTGGTTTTGAAACCAATACCTTTTGCAATGTTGCATCATCCACCTCTAGAGTACTATCTGTGCCTGATTGCAAAGCTACAACTCTCGATACATTAATATCAAATCCTACAACCGAAAATTGGGTAGCAAACAATCGAGCCAAAGGCAAACCAACATATCCCAAACCTATTACTGCAATTTTTATGTCTTTATTCAATTTCTTAAACTATTGTTGGTTTTAAAAGTCTTTTCGTAAAAAACAGAGCAATTAGAAATACACTTCTATAATTGGTTACAAATCTACTCTGAATTAAGCTCACAAATGTACAAAAAATAAGAATCCAATGGGATCAAAAAAGGGCCTCCAAAAAGCAAAAAAAAGATTTTTATAAACTACAATTGTAAACAACTCATAGTCAATAAAAATCTTTAATTCAAAATGTTAGGGTTATATAAAAAATCACTGTTTTTGGTGATACCAAAAACGATACTAAAACTCCATTTGCAAGTTTTTAATACAATTACAAACTATCAAGAACCAATAGCCTGATATATAAAGCCAATCGCTTCTAATTCTGATTTACTCAATATATTTCTACCATCAAATACAAAAGCGGGTTTTTGCATTCCTTCATATATCTTTTTCCAATCATAAGTTGCAAATTCATCCCATTCTGTGAGTATAGCGATAGCATGGGCATTTTTACAGCATAAATAGGGATCATCAAAAGTATCAATCCCTTTTGCGTTTTCTTCAGCTGTTCTGCTTTCCAAATAATCCAAGTCGGCTAACATCTTTTTGCGAGAAACTTTGGGATCATAAACTGCAATTTTGGCTTGTTCATTAATCAAATCGTTTGCTACATAAATCGCAGCAGACTCTCTAGTATCATTAGTATCTTTCTTGAACGCCCAACCCAAAAATGTGATTTTTTTATCTGCAACTGTATTATAAAGTGTTTGTACTATTGTATTAGAGAAACGACGCTTTTGATGGTCATTCATAATAATAACTTGTTCCCAATAATCTGCTACTTCATTCAGTCCGTATGATTTTGCAATATAAACTAAGTTTAAAATGTCTTTTTGAAAACAAGAGCCTCCAAACCCAACCGATGCCTTTAAAAATTTTGGACCTATACGGCTATCCATTCCAATAGCTCTGGCAACTTCATTGACATCTGCACCTGTTTTTTCACAAAGTTCTGACATCGCATTGATAGACGATATTCTTTGAGCCAAAAAAGCATTCGCTGTCAATTTAGACAACTCCGAAGACCAAACATTAGTAGTCAATATTTTCTCTGGACTTACCCAATTCGAATAAACATCAACCAATGACTGAATTGCTTTTTGTCCCTCTATTGAAGTGTCTCCTCCAATCAAAATTCGATCTGGATTCAATAAATCTTGCACAGCAGTACCTTCAGCTAAAAACTCAGGGTTCGACAAAATTTGAAACTGAACGCCGTTTCCAGTAGTGTCAAGAATGCTTTTGATAGCCTCTGCGGTTCGTACTGGCAAAGTAGATTTCTCGACAACTATTTTATTACTTTTAGCGACTCTAGCAATTTGCCTAGCACACAATTCAATGTATTTCAAATCAGCAGCCATTCCCTTACCTTTTCCATAGGTTTTTGTTGGAGTATTTACCGAAATAAAAATGATTTGGGCCTCGTCAATTGCTTTGTCTACTTCGGTAGAAAAAAACAAGTTTCTTCCTCTGGCTTCTGCTACAATGGTGGCTAAACCTGGTTCATAAATTGGAATATTATCTGTATTTTCATCATTCCATGCGGCAATTCTTTCTGCATTCAAATCGACAACGGTAACTTGAATGTCTGGGCATTTTTGTGCAATAACAGCCATGGTTGGTCCTCCGACATATCCTGCTCCGATGCAACAAATTTTTGTAATTTTCATATCACTATTCATTTTTCTCAATATTCTATTCTCTAAATTCTAAAACCTGAAATCTGTAGTCTAAAATCTACTAGCTGCTCAAATTCTCCCAATACCAACCCACAGCTTCCTTCAATCCTTCTTGCAAAGAAAATTTAGGATCATAACCCAAAATTGTTTTGGCTTTATCAATACTGGCTAATGAATGCGGAATATCTCCTGCTCTATTGGGACCATATTCAATTGCAACTTGAGCAATTTTGGGATCGTATGCAGATAAATAGTTTTTTAAATAACCCACCAAGTCATTTAAAGTATTCCGATCCCCATAAGCAGTATTATAAACCGTATTAACAGCCTCTGGATTTTCCGTAGTCATTGCCAATTCATTCATCTGAATCACATTGTCAATATATGTAAAATCACGCGAATAATTTCCGTCACCATTTATTTTAGGACTTTCATGTTGCATCAATTGCATCACAAATTTTGGAATAACTGCTGCATAAGCTCCATTGGGATCTTGTTTTCTGCCAAATACATTAAAATAACGCAATCCAATAGTCTCCAATCCATAGGTTCTACTAAAAATTTCAGCATACAACTCATTTACATATTTGGTTATAGCATATGGTGACAAAGGTTTACCAATTACATCTTCTACTTTTGGCAATCCAATTGAATCTCCATAAGTTGAAGAACTAGCAGCATATACAAACCGTTTTACCTTAGCATCTCTCGCTGCTACTAACATATTCAAAAAGCCGGAAACATTGACATCATTTGAAGTGATAGGGTCGTTAATAGATCTTGGAACAGAACCCAAAGCTGCCTGATGCAAGATATAATCAACTCCTATAACGGCTTGTTGACAGGTTTCTAAATTCCGAATATCACCTTCAATTAATTTAAAATCTTTATTATTCAAAAAATCTTTCAAATTATGTCGATGCCCAGTTGCGAAATTATCCAAACAAACTACTTTGTAATTTTTAGACAAAAAATAGTCACATAAATTAGACCCTATAAATCCGGCTCCTCCTGTAATTAATATTTTTTTGTTACTGTTTTCAATCATTTTTTAAATGAATTACATTTTTAATTCTTTCTTTTAAATTTATCCAATATAGTTTTCTTCTTTTCCTCTTCATGATAACCGCTAGAATAATTACCATTTCCATACCCATATCCATAACCATACCCACCACCATACTTAGCTTTATTTTCAAAACCATTTAGAATAATACTAGTATTGTGTAACTCCCCTCGATTAACCCTATTGTTCAATAATGTAATCATTTCTTTTTTAGTGAAATTTTGTCGCACCATATATAAAGTTACATCGCAATATTGGGACAATTCAAGTGAATCAGCAACCAGACCAACTGGAGGTGTATCCAAAATAATATAATCGTATTTTGTTTTTAGCTCTTCTATCAATTCTTTCATTCCATCACTCATAATCAATTCAGAAGGATTCGGAGGAATTGGCCCAGAAAGTATCACATCCAAAAAAGGAATAGAAGTAGGATTTACAATCTCATCCAAACTTTTTTGATCGATTAAATAATTGACTACCCCTACCGTATTTTGTAAATTAAATTCTTCAAACAGTTTTGGTTTTCTCAAATCCAAACCAACAATCACTGTCTTTTTTTCGCTCAAAGCAAATACTGTAGCAATGTTAATCGAACAAAATGTTTTTCCTTCCCCACTTACCGATGAAGTAATCATTAAGGTTTTGGCTCCCGCTACGTTATTTTTTTTATACAAAAATTGAAGAGATGATCGGATCGCTCTAAATGATTCAGATAATGCAGATTTTGGTTTTTCAAAAACCGCTAAATTTATATTATCCATATTGATTCCAACCACTCCTATTAATGGTATGCTTGTTAGTTTCTGGATGTCTTCTGGATTATGAATCGTATTATTGATAAAAAACATAACAACAATAATAAGTAAAGGAAGTAACAAACCAAGAAATAAGGCTAAAACATAATTTACTCCTGTTTTTGGCCCGATTAAACCTCCTCCTATATCTTTTGCAGGATCAATAAAATGAATATCTGACAAATTAGCGGCTTTAACAATATCTGCCTCACTACGCTTTTGCAAAAAAGTATTGTAAATATTATCACTTAAATCATATTTTCTTTTGATCTTTATCAATTCCTGTTGGTCATCTGGAAGTCTCTTAATCTTGCTTTCCGTCTGATTGATTTTACTTTCAACAGTTGCCAAATCATATTGCAAAGAAGATTTTGCTGTAGTTATATTTTCTAATAATACATTCTTTACTGCTTCCATTTGATTGTCAAAATCTCTAAAAATTTTCTCACTCTTTACAGCGTAAGCCATTTCTGATCTTTGAGTAGAAAGTGCAATTAGTTTGGAAACATTCACAACAATATTAGGATCCTCGATACCTGCTACTGAAGGTGCTGGTAACTTAGAGTAATCGACGCTGTTTTTCAAATAGGCTTTCAGGGAGTTGTAATACTGAATTTTACGATTAATTGCATCTTTTTCAACATCAAAATTCAACACTTTATCCGAGAACTTAGCACCACCACCTTCTTCAACATCATAAATGTTTTTATCTTTTCTAAAAGATTTCAACTCATCTCCCGTTTCTTTTAATTGGGATTCCATGGCAATAAGCGTACTGTCTATAAAATTAATCGTATTGGTAGCAAATTGATTTTTACCATCCAACTGTCTTTTTATCAGCATTTTTACAGTCGAATTCAAATATTCAACCATACGTGCTTTATTGGCCCCTTGCATTCCTAAAGTAATTATTGATCCACCTTTATCATCCGATTTGACATTAACATTACGGTAGTTAGAAACTGTTCCGTCAAAATCATTAAATCTGACAAAATATTCATTGCCTTTATACAAACCAGGACTGTCTTTTATCCTCAATTTCCAATTCAAAAAAGGCAATGAAACCAGTTCGCCTACTTTATATTTCTTTACAAATTCACCTTCTACAACGGAAGTATTGGTATAACTATTATCCAAATAATGAATCAATGATGCGCTAGTTCCTTCAAATGGAATTCTCAATTCATACACATTTTCGGTAATAAATTTAACTCCAATAAGATTTCCAACTAACTGCCCTTGTTTTTTATCTATATCCACATAAAAAGGGACTGCTCCATAAGCGTCTAAAATATTGTATTCCCCTTGTACCAAATAATCAATATAAAACTGCAATTTATCAACCACCAATTCATTATGAGAACGGGATTGTAAAGTAGTTGAAATAGTCTGAATTTGATCGGATGCACCACCCCAATTAAACACTAAGTTAGTGCTTGAGGTAAAGAGTGGATTGGTTTCTTCTTTTACAGAAATCAAGGTTTCGACTCCATAAATCTTTTCCTTTCGTATATTGACTTGATACGCTATCATTAATGCTACAAAAACAGATAGCAAAAACCATTTCCAATAACTCAATATCTTTATTAAAAAACCTTTAAAATCAAAACTAGGATGATTTTCAAAAACCGTAAAATCTTTAATATCTAACATCTTTTGAAATAGTTTTAATTTTTAAGCAACAAATAAGTTGTTGTAAATAAGGACAACAATGTAATTATGGTTGTCAATGATTGAATTCCGGTACTTCCAGTTCCCCACGTTTTTTGCTTCAGTGGTTTGACATAAATGTAATCATTGGGTTGCAAGAAATAATAAGGCGAATTCATCACATTAATATTGGTAAGATCTAAGTCTTTCATCTCGGTCCCATTTGGTGTTTGTCTAATGATAGTTACTGCCTTTCTATCTCCAGTAGTTGTTATATCACCTGCATTGGCAATAGCCTCCATAACATTTACTTTTTCTTGAAATAAAGTCTTTGTTCCTGTACTTCCAACTTCTCCATTGATTGTATATCGAAAGCCCGCTAATTTTACCACAACAAAAATACTTGCGTTATCCTTAAAATATTCAGCTAATAATTGTTTTTCGATACTAACACGAACTTCCTCTAGCGTAAATCCCATTACATTCATTTCTCCCAATACTGGAATTCGTATATTGCCATGATCATCAACGGTAAAGCCATTAAAATACAAACCTGATTCTGATTGTTCCGATTCAGTTCCACTGACCGTTGGATTAAATATAGTGACCAATTTGGGATCCGATGCTTTGATAGTGACACTTAACACATCATGGGTTTGCAAACGATAAGGTTTAGATTCTACCATTGTAATTGGATCCTCGCTAGACGAATTACCTTTTTTTTGAAGATAAACCAAATCTTTTACAGGAATACAAGATGTAAATACAACACTGAAAATTAAAAATATAAAGGCTAAACGTTTGTTCATTAGTATAATTTTGATAGCAAAGATAGTTTTTCGCTTACGATTTAAAAAGCTAGATTCTCAACTAGCTGATCAATTAATTTTCAATGATTTCTCAAATGGAACTCTTTGTAGTATACTTCTCCCAAGTGTAACTTCGTCTGCATACTCCAATTCGTCTCCAACAGCAATACCTCTTGCAATTGTTGAAACAATTATTTTCAAATCGGATATTTGTTTGTAAATATAAAAATTGGTAGTATCCCCTTCCATTGTAGAGCTTAAAGCAAATATAATTTCACTTACTTGACCTAACTTAGCTTTTTCTACCAATGTAGAAATAGTCAGTTGACTGGGACCTACGCCATCTATTGGAGAAATTTTGCCCCCCAAAACATGGTAAATTCCTTTAAATTGTCCTGTATTTTCAATTGCCATTACATCACGAATATCCTCTACAACACAGATAATTTGATGATTCCTATTAGCATTGGCACAAATTTCACAAATTTCACTATCCGAAATATTATGACAACTTTTACAATACTTTATTTCTTCTCGCATGGTAACCAAAGCTTGTGCTAAAAAAACAGCTTGATCTTTGGGTTGTTTTAATAAATGCAAGACCAATCTCAAAGCGGTTCTTTTACCAATTCCTGGTAATTGAGCCATTTCATTAACTGCTTTTTCAATTAATTTTGAAGAAAATTCCATATTTACAAAAGTAAGCAATTCGACAAACTGCTTTTTAGAAAATTAAATCTATTTTAACTTACAAGACAACCTGTTTTTTTTTAAATCTATTTTGAGTTTATGCCAATTCTAAAAGTTGCCAAAAAATCATTATTATTTCAATCTAAAAAACATCACTTCCAAGTAGCTTATCCCAGATGGAAACGGCATCCTTTTTTGGGCTCTTTTTTTTTAGAGGCCAAAAAAGATATAGTGTACAGCTGGAAATAGATCCTAATAAAATTAATACTTATTTAAAGTGAGTAAAACCAAAGTACACGCTACTTCATACTTGATATTATTCAATTCTAACAATTGGTAAAACTGAGAATTTTCGGTTCCTGGATTAAACAAGACTCGTTTAGGTTTAGCTTCAATTATATAATTGTAGTACTCTTTTTGACGGGAAGAATTGATATACAAAGAGATGGTATCAATGTTTTTTACCGGAATTGCTTTAGTATTTATCTTAATCCCTGCAATTTCTCCAGTATTTTGACCCAAAGCAAGAACGGAATTTCCTTTTGCTACAAGCATTTCAATAGCTTTAAAAGCAGCTCTTTCTGGTTTTGTAGTCGCTCCAATAACTAATGTTTTTTTATTTTTTATCATTTTAAATCAATATAAGTTACAAAAGTAATCAAAATGGATTTAGCACTTGCTATTTATTAGAACATACCCTTTGCATTTTTGATTATAATTCCACCTCAAAATAAATATTTTTATGGATTTGTGAATAAAATGACAATAAGTGAACGAAATCCTAACAAATAGGTAATTTAAGTTCTTATAAAATGTTTACTTTTACAGTAAAAATAAAAATTAATGGATTTGTTTATTTACCTATTTGCTGCATTATTTTCTGTACTAAATCCCATCGGAACAGTTCCAATTTTTGTTGGATTAACAAGTAGTGATTCCAAAAAAGAGTGTTCTAGAATTTCATTATGGACTGCCATAAATGTATTTCTTATCCTCATAATCTCTTTTTTTGCCGGTAAATATGTACTTAGTTTTTTTGGGATTAATATAGATTCACTTCGAATTGCAGGTGGATTGATTATTGTTAGTTCTGGATTCTCCCTATTGTCTGGAAAGTTCAACAAAAAACGAGGTATCAACAAAAAAATAGAATCAGATGCCCAACAACGAAATGACATTGCATTAACACCTTTGGCAATGCCAATGCTTGCTGGACCAGGATCAATATCTTTATTAATTGCTTTTTATCAGGAACACCATGAAACCAATGAACTAATTATTGCTTCGTGTGCAATATTAGCTATTGCAATTGCTATTTTTATTATTCTTAGGAGTGCAAACTTTTTGGCGCAAATACTAGGGGCTTCTGGTATCGTAGCCATATCTAGAATTGTTGGTTTTATAGTAATTGCAATTGGAATTCAATACATCGTTAGTGCACTTATCAATATTATCAAAGGAAATTTTTGATGTTATTAAAAAACAAAAAAATCCAAATTCCAGGTTATATAACATTTGGAATTTGGATTATTCTTTAGGATCAATTTTTTATTCTCTCGGTAAGAAAATCTCTGCCATCATACAGCGAGCACTTCCTCCACCACATGCCTCAATAGTATCAAGACTTGAACTTAAAATTGTTACATGCTCTTCTAATTGAGCGATTTGTTTTTTAGTCAAACTTTGATGAGCAGATGCACTCATTACTAGATACCTTCTTTCGTCAGTTCCTTTGACTTCAAGCATATTTCCAGCAAAATTATTTACTTGATCTTCGGTAATAAGAATCACTTCTTTTTCATCTCCTTTTAGACTGTCCAAAACCATTTTTCGTTCTTTTTTGTCGTCAATACAATCAGCACAAATAACAGCAAATGTTTCGCCCAAACACATCATCACATTAGTATGGTAAATCAGTTTTCGTTCCTTATCAACCGTTTGAAAAGCCTCAAAAATTACAGGAGTAAATTCAAAGTCTTCACAAAATTCAATAAACAATTCTTCATCGGCTCGAGGGGATAGTGCACAATAAGCTTTACCATTTTCTCTATCTAGTACTACACTTCCTGTTCCTTCTAAGAAAAAACCATCTTCTTCCGCAGAAGTATAATCCATAATATTTTCGATCACAAACCCTTTCTCTTCCAAAATGTCTAAAATATCTTCACGTCGCTCTAGTCGGCGATTCTCTGCAAACATAGGATATAGAGCTACGTCTCCATTCTCATGAAATGAAATCCAATTATTAGGAAAAATACTGTCTGGTGTATCCGAATTTTCTCGATCATCAACTACAGTTACATCAACACCAACTGCTCGAAGCTTTTCAACAAAAACATCAAATTCCTGTTGCGCTTTTGCATTTACAGTGGCTGGCATAAGACCATCTAAAACTTTTTGATAATAATTATTTACTGCCGTTTGCTCATTCATACGGAATGCTACTGGCCGAATCATCAAAATGGAGTTTGTTGTTTGTTTCATGTTATTTTTTTTAAGTTAAAAGTTTCAGATTTAAAGTTTAAAGCTCAAGAATTAAGACTTTAAACCTAAAACAAAAATTTTAATCTCTTATTAATGGCAAAGTAGAACAACGGAGCAAACCTTCTTGCTTAGCAATTTCAGAATATGGAATCTCTTCTACTACAAAACCATTTGATCGCAGCCAATTATTTAATCTTGTAAAATTCTTTTCAGAAACAACAATATTTGTATCAATAGAAAACACATTCGAGTTCATATTATACATTTCGTCTCGTGTAATATGGAATAAATTTTCTTTTCCAAAAAGATCTACCAAAAACATATAATCTGCTTCTTCTCTAAATCCACTTTTATAAATAATACCTTTATCTTTTCCAACTGGTTGAAAACAGCAATCCAAATGCAAAGCATTATCACGAGCTTCTATTTTTGATTTCACCAAATCAAATTCTTTGACAATTTTATTTGGGAATAGCTCTTTTAAAAAATCAACTCCTTGCCAATTGGTTCTTGCAGTAACATAACTCGCATAATCACTGCCTTTGTATGTTCCTACAAAAATATAATCATTCCAAAGCATAACATCTCCACCTTCAATATGAACTTCATCCGGTGGACGAACTACTTTTGAAGGATCAATTTGATCAATTACATATTGAATGGCATCTAATTCTCGTTCTCGATCCGGTAAAATATTTGATTTAATAAAAATATCATCTATGACAAAGCCAATATCCCTTGTGAAAATTTGATTGTAATTTTCAATCATTTCTGGACGTAAAACTGTTACACCATATTTTTGAAATACCGAGTTAAAAGCCTCCATTTCAACAACCATATCTGCTTCAATAGGATATGTATTGGCTAAAATATGCTCTAAAGATTTAGGATCGTAAGCTTCTTCAGCTTTCGGTGTTGGCCCATTATTTATAGCAGAACCCAACACTACTGCCTTCAATCTTGAAGTTTCATTTTTTATGTTTAATTCTAGCATTTTTTTTAAACTTTTGCCAAAGATAAAAAAAAAAGCTCCACCGTAAAGTGAAGCTTTGATAAACTATTTAAGTTTTATGATTTAACATATTCTCTTAAAGGATAACCAGTATATATCTGTCTTGGTCTTCCTATTGGTTCTTTATTTTCTCTCATCTCTTTCCATTGTGCAATCCAACCTGGCAATCTACCAATTGCAAACAATACAGTAAACATATCTGTTGGAATTCCTAAAGCTCTATAAATAATTCCAGAATAAAAATCTACATTTGGATATAAATTTCTTGATTTGAAATACTCATCTTCTAATGCTGCAACTTCTAATTTTTTTGCAATGTCTAAAATAGGATCGTTTACTCCCAAAGTTGAAAGCACTTCATCTGCCGCTTTTTTGATTATTTTTGCTCTTGGGTCAAAGTTTTTGTAAACTCTATGACCAAATCCCATCAATCTAAAAGGATCATTTTTATCTTTTGCTTTTGCCAAATACTTATCAGCATCTCCTCCATTAGCATGAATTTCTTCCAACATCTCAAGTACAGCTTGATTTGCACCACCATGAAGTGGTCCCCATAATGCAGATACTCCAGCAGAAATAGAAGCAAAAAGTCCAGCGTGTGAAGAACCTACCATCCTTACCGTCGAAGTCGAACAGTTTTGTTCATGATCAGCATGAAGAATAAATAATTTATCTAATGCATCAATAACAACAGGATTTGCCGTGTAAGGCCCCGTAGGCAATTTAAACATTAAATTCATAAAGTTTTCAACATATCCTATTGTATTATCATAATAATTCAATGGATACCCCATGCTTTTTCTATATGTCCAAGTAGCAATAACTAAGAATTTGGCAATCGTTTTACAAACTGCATCATACATGTCTTTTGCATTATCTGCATCTACAGATTTAGGATTAAAAGCTGTCAATGCACTAGTCAAAGCAGACAAAACTCCCATTGGGTGAGCAGTTCTTGGAAAACCGTCTAAAATAATCTTCATCTCTTCACTAACCAATGTGAATTTTCTAATATCATTTTCAAACTGTTCCAATCGTTCAGCAGAAGGTAATTCTCCAAAAATAATTAAATAAGAAACTTCTAAAAAATGTGATTTTTCGGCTAATTCCTCAATTGAATACCCTCTGTAACGTAAAATCCCAAGTTCTCCATCCAAAAAGGTAATTTCACTTTTACATGCACCAGAATTCTTATAACCAGGATCAAGAGTAATCACACCAGACATATCCCGTAATTTACTAATATCAACGGCAGCTTCATTTTCACTTCCAATTATTACTGGAAGCTCAAACTTATTACCATCTATTTCTAATATTGCTATTTTTGACATATTTTTTAATGAAATAAAATTTAATTTATAATTTATCAAATCTAAGGAATTCCCATTAATTTAAAAACTAATTGATCATCGAATTTGTTAAATATTAAAAAAAAAGCCATTCATCAAAGACGAATGGCTTAATTATTATAAAACTATTAAAATTACTTTATTTTAAAAGCTTTTTTTCCAGGAAAATAAGCTGAATTACCTAATTCTTCTTCAATTCTTAGTAATTGATTGTATTTTGCCATACGATCAGAACGAGAAGCAGAACCTGTTTTAATTTGCCCACAGTTTAAAGCAACTGCTAAATCAGCAATAGTATAATCTTCAGTTTCTCCTGAACGGTGAGACATTACAGATGTATAACCAGCATTTTTAGCCATATTTACTGCTGCAATTGTTTCAGACAAAGTACCAATTTGGTTTACTTTTACTAAAATAGAATTAGCAATACCTTTTTCTATACCTGTTGACAAACGATTTACATTAGTAACAAACAAATCATCACCTACTAATTGTACTTTGTGACCGATTTTATCAGTCAACATTTTCCAACCATCCCAGTCATTTTCATCCATTCCATCTTCGATAGAAATAATTGGATATTTAGAAACTAGTTCTGACAAATACTCAACTTGTTCAGCAGATGTTCTAACTTTACCAGTTGGCCCTTCAAACTTAGAATAATCATATTTACCATTTACATAGAATTCCGCAGAAGCACAATCTAAAGCAATCATAATTTCGTCTCCGAAAGTATATCCTGCCATTTCAACAGCTTTTTTTATAGTATCTAAAGCATCCTCTGTTCCTCCAGCCAAAGTTGGAGCAAATCCACCTTCATCACCTACAGCAGTAGAAAGATTTCTATCGTGTAACACTTTTTTAAGGTTATGGAAAATTTCAGTACCCATTTGTAAAGCCTGTGCAAAAGAAGTCGCTTTTACTGGCATAATCATAAATTCTTGAAAAGCGATAGGGGCATCAGAATGAGATCCTCCATTGATGATATTCATCATCGGTAAAGGCAATGTATTAGCAGAAACACCACCTACATATCTATACAAAGGCAATCCTAACTCTTCTGCTGCTGCTTTAGCAACTGCCAAAGAAACTCCTAAGATAGCATTTGCTCCCAAATTAGATTTAGTTGCAGTACCATCCAAGTCAATCATCATTTGATCTATAAGATTTTGTTCGAAAACAGAAGTTCCAACTAATTCTTCAGCAATTTTAGTATTTACATTTTCAACCGCTTTCAAAACTCCTTTTCCTAGAAAAGCTTTCCCTCCATCACGAAGTTCATGTGCTTCGTGTTCTCCCGTAGAAGCCCCTGAAGGAACAGCAGCACGTCCTAAGACACCATTTTCAGTAATTACATCAACTTCTACTGTAGGATTACCTCTAGAATCAAAAATTTGTCTTGCGTGAATTTTAATAATAATACTCATTATTCTTATTTTTTATGTTATTAATTTGTATTTTACTCAAAATTAAGCAAAATAATTCACAAGTCTTTATTCTGAAAACGTTAATATATATTTTTTTATTAACGATAACGTTTTAGTCTTATACTGTTTTCATGTTTTCGATAAACTGATCAAAAAGATAAGAAGAATCGTGCGGACCTGGACTCGCTTCTGGGTGATATTGCACTGAAAAACAATTCTTATTTTTCATTTTCATCCCTGCTACAGTTCCATCATTTAAATGTAAATGTGTTATTTCTAAATCTGGATGATTAATTAACTCTTCTTTATTTACTGCAAAACCATGATTTTGAGAAGTAATCTCTCCTTTTCCTGTAATAATATTCTGTACAGGATGATTTATTCCTCTATGACCGTTAAACATTTTGAATGTAGAAACTCCATTAGCTAAAGCTATTACTTGATGCCCTAAACAAATACCAAATAATGGCTTATTATTTTGAAGAATTTCCTTTGCTACCTGTATTGCACTATCCAAAGGATCAGGATCACCAGGCCCGTTAGACAAGAAAAAACCATCTGGATTAAAAGCTGCTAATTCTCGATAAGAAGAATTGTAAGGGAAAACTTTAATGTAACAATCTCTTTTAGCAAAATTACGAAGTATATTCTCTTTAATTCCTAAATCTAAAGCTGCAATTTTATAGGTAGATTTTTCATCACCATAATAATAAGGCTCTAATGTAGACACCTTTGATGCCAACTCCAAACCCTTCATATCTGGCACTTTAGATAACAACTCTTTCAACTCATTAACAGGCGTCTCATCAGTACAGATAACAGCATTCATAGCTCCATGCTCACGAATGTAACTAACTAATGCTCGTGTATCAACATCTGAAATGCAAATTAAATTTTGTTTTATAAAATAATCTTCTAAACTTCCTGAGGAATCTACCCTAGAATAACTAAAACTAAAATTTTTACAAACTAAACCAGCAATTTTTATACTACTAGATTCAACTTCCTTATCATTAACACCATAATTTCCTATATGGGCATTTGTAGCTACCATCAATTGACCAAAATAAGAAGGATCTGTAAAAATCTCTTGATATCCTGTCATACCAGTATTAAAACAAACTTCACCAAATGTTTTTCCATTAATTCCGATAGATTTACCGTGGAATATGGTTCCGTCACTTAATAGAAGAATAGCGCGTTTTCGTGTTGTATATTTCATGTGTATTTTAAATATTGTGCAAATTTAATTGTTTAAAACAGTGGATGCAACGTTTTTTAGTAATAATTAATACAAATTAATACTCTACAGAGTAGCTTAACAAAAAATTAATAAAATGTTTAAAAAAAGAAAAAACCATTTTAAACAGTAAAACAAAAAAAAAGAGAATCTACAATTTTAACTAAAAATAAAATCAAAAAAAAAGGATAAACTATAAATAGTTTATCCTTAATTATTATCAAATAATTATTCTCATAATTATTCAGCAGTATCAGTTGATTCAGCCTCAGCAGCAGGAGCCTCAGTAGCCTCATCTGCTTTTTTAGCTTTTCCACCACGACGGCTTTTTGCTTTTTTAACTTCTTTTTTACCTCCATTATAAAGTTCATTGAAATCAACTAATTCGATCATTGCCATATCAGCATTATCTCCTAAACGATTTCCAACTTTAATGATACGAGTGTATCCTCCTGGGCGGTCACCTACTTTAGCTGCTACATCTCTGAACAAGTCAGTTACTGCATATTTACTACGTAAGTAAGCAAAAACGATACGACGATTGTGAGTAGTATCTGATTTTGATTTTGTTATAAGCGGCTCAACAAATTGTTTAAGCGCTTTAGCTTTAGCAACAGTAGTATTAATACGTTTGTGCTCAATAAGAGAACAAGCCATATTAGCTAACATAGAACTTCTATGAGCTGTCTGTCTGCTTAAGTGATTGAATTTTTTTCCGTGTCTCATTGCTTTATGAAATTTAACCCCGCAAGCGGGATTAGATTATTCTTTATCTAGTTTGTATTTTGCTAAATCCATTCCGAAGGTCAAATTCTTAATCGCAACTAATTCATCTAGCTCCGTTAAAGATTTTTTTCCGAAATTACGAAATTTCATTAGGTCATTTTTATTGAACGATACTAAATCACCAAGTGTATCAACTTCAGCCGCTTTCAAACAATTTAATGCTCTAACAGAAAGATCCATATCAACAAGCTTAGTTTTAAGCAGTTGTCTCATATGCAATGACTCTTCGTCATAAGATTCTGTTTGTGCAATTTCGTCAGCCTCTAGTGTAATTCTTTCATCAGAAAACAACATGAAATGATGAATTAAAACTTTTGCAGCTTCAGTAAGAGCATCCTTTGGATTAATTGAACCATCAGTTTTTATTTCAAAAACCAATTTTTCATAATCTGTTTTTTGCTCTACACGGAAGTTTTCAATTGCATACTTCACATTTTTCACAGGAGTAAAAATTGAGTCAGTAAAAATAGTTCCTATTGCAGCATTCTGTTTTTTGTTCTCTTCAGCAGGAACATATCCTCTACCTTTTTCGATTGTTAAATCGAAATTCAGTTTAATTTTACTATCTAAATTACAGATAACAAGTTCTGGATTCAAAACTTGGAAACCGGAAATAAATTTTTGAAAATCACCAGCTGTTAATTGATCTTTACCGGAAACAGATATTGTAACTGCTTCATTATCGATATCTTCAATTTGACGTTTGAAACGCACTTGTTTAAGATTAAGGATAATTTCGGTAACGTCTTCAACAACTCCTGAAATAGTAGAAAACTCATGATCTACACCTTCTATACGAACAGATGTAATTGCATAACCTTCTAATGCTGAAAGCAAAACTCTTCTAAGTGCATTACCAACGGTCAATCCGTAACCTGGTTCTAAAGGTCTGAATTCAAACTTACCTTCAAAATCGGTTGAATCGATCATGATAACTTTATCGGGCTTCTGAAAATTAAATATTGCCATAAATTTCGACTAAGTCAATTATTATTTGTTGTACAACTCTACGATTAATTGTTCTTTGATGTTTTCTGGAATTTGAAGTCTTGCAGGAACAGTTACAAAAGTACCTGATTTAGTTTCATTATTCCAAGTAATCCACTCATAAACATGACTAGAATTTGATAAAGAACGTTCGATAGCCTCTATAGATTTAGATTTTTCACGAACACCTACTACATCACCTGGTTTCAAGTGATAAGAAGGAATATTTACATTTTCTCCGTTTACAGTAATGTGACGGTGAGAAACGATTTGACGAGCACCTCTTCTAGTTGGAGCAATTCCCATTCTAAAAACCACATTGTCTAATCTTGCTTCACACAATTGTAACAAAACTTCACCAGTTACACCTTTTGTAGCTGATGCTTTTTCGAATAAATTTCTGAATTGTTTTTCTAAAATTCCATAAGAATATTTAGCTTTTTGCTTTTCCATTAATTGAACAGCATATTCAGATTTTTTTCCTCTTTTTTTAGCCATCCCGTGTTGACCAGGTGGATAATTTCTTTTTTCGAAAGCTTTATCGTCTCCGAAAATCGCTTCGCCAAATTTACGAGCGATTCTTGTACTAGGACCAGTATATCTTGCCATTTTAAATTGTTTAAGATTGAGATTATGAATTCAGGTCTTATCCTTCGATAATCTATTTTCAATCTAGGTTATACTATTATTAAATTTGAGTATTAAACTCTACGTCTTTTTGGAGGACGACAACCATTATGCGGCATAGGAGTAACATCGATAATCTCAGTCACTTCAATCCCACCATTATGCAAAGAACGGATTGCAGACTCACGTCCATTTCCTGGTCCTTTTACATATACTTTTACTTTTTTAAGTCCAGCCTCAAGAGCTACTTTACTACAATCTTCTGCTGCCATTTGAGCTGCGTATGGAGTATTCTTTTTAGAACCTCTAAAACCCATTTTACCAGCTGAAGACCAAGAAATAACTTCACCTTTTTTGTTTGTCAAAGAAATAATGATGTTATTGAAGGTAGCAGAAATATGAGCTTCTCCCGTTGATTCAACGATAACTTTACGTTTTTTTGCAGTTGCTTTAGCCATATTACTTATTATTTAGTTGCTTTTTTCTTGTTCGCAACAGTTTTTCTTTTACCTTTTCTTGTTCTAGAGTTGTTTTTAGTTCTTTGTCCTCTTAATGGTAGACCAGATCTATGACGGATACCTCTATAACAACCAATATCCATTAAACGTTTGATGTTTAAAGAAACTTCTGAACGTAATTCTCCTTCAATTTTGAAAGTTGATACCGCTTCACGAATTGCTCCGATTTCGTCATCATTCCAATCTTGAACTTTTTTGTCTTGGCTAACTTGAGCTTTTTCTAAAATCTCAATAGCTCTACTTTTTCCTAATCCAAAGATGTAGGTAAGTGCTATAACACCTCTCTTATTTTTTGGGATATCTACCCCTGCTATTCTTGCCATAATTATCCTTGTCTTTGTTTAAATCTAGGATTCTTTTTGTTTATTACGTACAATCTCCCTTTTCTACGTACAATTTTGCACTCGGGACTTCTCTTTTTTACTGATGCTCTAACTTTCATAGTGAATATCCTTTAATATCTATAAGTAATTCTTGCTTTTGACAAATCATAAGGACTCATTTCTAGTTTCACTTTATCACCAGGTAATAACTTGATATAATGCATTCGCATTTTTCCAGAAATATGAGCAATTACAATATGTCCATTTTCTAACTCTACACGGAACATCGCATTTGATAATGCTTCGATGATAGATCCGTCTTGTTCTATTGCTGATTGTTTTGCCATAAGTTAAGCTACTGCTTTTCTATTTTTACCACTTTTCATCAAACCATCATAATGTTTATTCAACAAGTATGAATTGATTTGTTGAATTGTATCAATTGCAACTCCAACCATAATTATCAATGAAGTCCCTCCAAAAAACATAGCCCAAGATTGTTGAACATCCATAAGACTTACAACAATTGCTGGGAACACAGCTATCAAAGCAAGAAATAAAGATCCTGGAAAAGTTATCAAAGACATCACTTTATCAAGATAATCAGAAGTTTCAGCCCCAGGTCTAACACCAGGAATAAAACCACCGCTTCTCTTTAAATCATCAGACATTTTGTTAGTAGGTACTGTAATTGCAGTATAAAAGAAAGTAAAAACAACAATTAAAGTCGCAAAAACTAAATTATACCAAAATCCAAACATATTACTAAAAGCACCAACAATAGTTTGAGATGCATCTGATTTAGACAAACCAGCAACAGCTGCAGGTATAAACATAATAGCTTGTGCAAATATAATTGGCATTACACCAGATGCATTAAGCTTTAATGGTATCCATTGTCTGTTACCACCCATCATATCTTGCTCAAAATCACCAGATGTTGTACGACGCGCATACTGTACTGGGATCTTTCTTATTGCCATTACTAATAACACACAAGAAATAATAACAAGTAACCAAATAATAATTTCGATAACCAATAACATTGGCCCTCCGTTGTTATTAGTAACTCTTGTTGTAAACTCTTGCATAAAAGCTTGTGGCAATCTAGCTAAAATACCAACCATAATTAAAAGGGAGATACCATTTCCAATTCCCTTATCAGTAATTTTTTCTCCTAACCACATGGCAAAAATTGTACCAGTAACTAGAATAACAACTGAAGAAAACAAAAATTCAAAAGAATTAAACCCTAATAAAAATGCTGAACTAGGTAAAGTTCTATAAAGATTGTAGATATAAGTTGGTCCTTGTACTAAAGTAATAACAATAGTTAACCAACGGGTAATTTGATTGATTTTTTTTCTACCACTCTCTCCATCGCTTTGAAGTTTTTGCAAATAAGGAATAGCAATTCCCATAAGTTGCACAACAATAGATGCAGAAATATAAGGCATAATACCCAAAGCAAAAACTGAAGCTTTAGAAAATGCACCTCCGGTAAACATGTCTAGAATAGATCCTAATCCATTTTTTGTCTGTCCAGCTAATCCAGTCAATTGAGTTGCGTCAATTCCAGGAAGTGTAACATGGGCACCAAAACGATAAACAAGAAGTAGACCTAAAGTAATAAGAATTCTATTTTTTAGTTCTTCTATTTTCCAAACATTACTTATTGATTCAATAAATTTCTTCATCTTAATTGAAAAATTACATGATTACAGCTTCTCCACCAGCAGCTTCAATAGCAGCTTTTGCAGTAGCAGTAAATTTGTGAGCAGTTACTTTTAATTTTGCTGTCAATTCTCCTCTACCTAAAATCTTAACGATTTCATTTTTGGTAGCAAGACGATTAGCTACATAAACTGTCATATCAACAGTATCTGTAATTACTCCATTATCAACTAATAATTGAAGAGTATCAAGATTAACACCTTCGTATTCTTTACGATTGATGTTAGTGAAACCAAACTTAGGTACACGTCTTTGAAGTGGCATTTGACCACCTTCAAAACCAATCTTTTTAGAATAACCAGAACGAGATTTTGCTCCTTTGTGACCTCTTGCAGAAGTACCACCTTTACCAGAACCTTCACCTCTACCTAATCTTTTATTTTGATTGTGTGTAGAACCCTCAGCAGGTTGTAAGTTACTTAAATTCATAACAGTATTTGTTATTTAGCTTCTTCAACAGAAACTAAGTGTTTAACTTTATTTATCATCCCAAGGATTGTAGGATTTGAATCATGCTCTACAACTTGTCCCATTTTACGTAGACCTAAAGCTTCCAAACCTCTTTTTTGAGTAAGAGGACAGTTAATTTTGCTTCTAACTTGTTTTACTAATAATTTAGCCATAATTTCCTTGAATTAACCTTTAAAAACTTTTTCTAAAGAAACGCCTCTTTGTTTTGCAACTGTATAAGCACTTCTCATTTGTAATAAAGCATCAAAAGTTGCTTTTACCACGTTGTGAGGATTTGAAGATCCTTGTGATTTAGATAATACATCATGAATCCCAACTGATTCAAGAACTGAACGAACAGCTCCACCAGCAATAACTCCTGTACCATGAGAAGCAGGAATTAAGAATACACGTGCACCACCAAATTTACCTTTTTGTTCGTGAGGAACAGATTGTCCATTCAAAGGAATTTTTACTAAATTTTTCTTTGCATCTTCCACTGCTTTCGCAATTGCTTCAGAAACATCTTTAGATTTTCCTAATCCATGTCCAACTACTCCATTTTCATCACCTACGACTACAATTGCAGAAAAACCGAAAGCTCTACCACCTTTTGTAACTTTAGTAACACGATTTACACTTACCAAACGATCTTTTAATTCAAGACCACTTGGTTTTACTAGCTCTACATTCTTGTATTTACTATTAGACATACTATATTAGAATTTAAGTCCAGCCGCTCTCGCGCCTTCCGCTAATGATTTAATACGACCGTGATATAAATAACCTCCTCTATCGAATGTTACTACATCTATACCAGCTTTTAAAGCTTTTTCTGCTACTAGTTTCCCAACTGCAGTTGCTACTTCAATATTCGTACCTTTTCCTATTTCTTTTTCTCTTGAAGAAGCAGCCAATAAAGTAACTCCGTTTACATCATCAATTAATTGAGCGTAAATTTCCTTGTTACTTCTAAATACAGATAGTCTTGGATTAGTAGCAGTACCACTAATCGTTTTTCTAATTCTGAATCTAATTCGTTGTCTTCTTTCAGGTTTTGTTAATGACATAATCTTATTTTTTAAGCTGATTTACCTGCTTTTCTTCTTAATACTTCACCTACAAATTTAACACCTTTTCCTTTATATGGTTCTGGTTTACGGAAACCTCTAATTTTAGCCGCAATTTGACCTAAAAGTTGTTTATCTAATGATGTTAATTTTACAATTGGGTTTTTTCCTTTTTCAGAAATAGTTTCAAGTGTTACCTCTGGAGCTACTTCTAAAATAATATTGTGAGAGAACCCAAGTGCCAAATCTAACTTTTGACCTTGATTTGAAGCTCTATAACCAACTCCTACCAATTCTAAAGATTTTGTAAAACCTTCTGTAACACCAATAACCATGTTATTAATCAAAGATCTATACAATCCGTGTTTTGCTCTTTGGTCTTTATGATCAGAAGATCTTTCAACTTGAACTTGATCTCCTTCAACTGTAACAGTTACGTCCGAGAACTCCTGTGTAAGCTGACCGTTTTTTCCTTTTACTGTAATAATACCATCTGCAACTGTAACAGTTACTCCAGCAGGTATTGTTACTGGGCTTTTACCTATTCTTGACATCTTATATAGTCTTTAAAATTAGTATACGTAACAAATTACTTCTCCTCCTACATTTAATTGCTTGGCTTGTTTTCCTGTCATCAACCCTTTTGAAGTTGAAACAATAGCAATTCCTAATCCATTAAGGATTCTTGGTATTTTAGAAGCACCTGCGTACTTACGTAAACCTGGTTTACTAATTCTTTGGATATCTTTAATTACAGGCTCTTTGGTATCTTTATCATACTTCAAAGCAATTTTGATTGAACCCTGTACAGAGTTGTCTTCAAATTTGTAACTTAAGATATAACCTTGATCAAATAAGATCTTTGTTATTTCTTTTTTTAAATTAGATGCTGGAATTTCGACAACTTTGTGGTTTGCAGCCACAGCGTTTCTAACTCTCGTCAAATAATCTGCAATAGGATCTGTATACATATGTATTGATTTGCGGTAACGGTTTTCAATTAAACGTAATTGAACCTGAAACCAGTTTATAAATGTGAAAAACAGACGTGATTACTCACGTCTGAATATTTTTCTACCAAGATGCTTTTTTAACACCTGGTATTAGTCCATTATTAGCCATTTCACGAAATGTTACACGTGAAATACCGAATTGACGCATATACCCTCTTGGTCTACCTGTCAATTTGCAACGATTGTGCAAACGTACTGGTGAAGCATTTTTCGGTAATTTCTGCAAACCTACGAAATCTCCAGCTTCTAACAAAGCTTTTCTTTTCTCAGCATACTTAACAACCGTTTTTTCTCTCTTAACCTCACGGGCTTTCATTGATTCTTTAGCCATATCTTAATTCTTTTTAAAAGGTAAACCTAATTCAGCCAACAATGACTTTGCTTCTTTGTCTGTTTTTGCAGTGGTTACAAAAGAAATGTCCATTCCAGATATTTTATTTACTTTGTCAATATCAATTTCCGGGAAAATGATTTGCTCTAAAACACCTAAATTATAATTTCCTCTACCATCAAAACCAGTTGCTTTAATACCACTGAAATCTCTAACACGTGGTAACGCCGAAGTTATAAGTCTATCTAAAAACTCATACATTCTTTCACCGCGCAAAGTAACTTTTGCTCCAATAGGCATTCCTTTTCTCA